>NZ_DAHVSH010000132.1:0-36193 GCF_027324685.1 Haloactinopolyspora sp. | reverse complement strand
GTTCGCCTCGACGTTGTCGGTGCTCTGGGTCTCGAGCACGATCTGGGCGCCGCCGCGCAGGTCGAGGCCCAGGTTGGGCTGGGCGGTCAACGTCACATAGGTCGACGCACCGAGGACCAGCAGCGCGACGACGGCCCGGACCGCTCGTGGGGTGTCAGAACCGGAATCGCGCCCCTTCTTCCGGGCGCGATAGCGCAGCAGACCCAACGTCGCGAGACAGACGGCGACGATGCCGCCGACGAGGTAGAGCGCAGTGGTGCTGTCCACAATGATCCTCCGGAAGGCGCGTGCTGCGCACAGATGTGGCAGGTGCCCAGACGAGCGCGCTGGTGCTGCGGGCTGGTGCTGACGGTGCGTCTAGAGCCGCTGCGTAGCCGGCGGGCCACGGACAGGGTCGGCGGCGGCCCGGTCATGGTCGCAGAACCCGGTACCCGTGGTGGGTCGTTCGTGGGCCAGCAAGTGGAGGTCGACGTCGTCGACACCGACGCAAGACGGCGGCGCAGCCAGATCGGGGTCGTCGTGCACCGAGCCGACCTTGACGATGGCGCCGGGTAGGTCGTGGACCGCGGCCAGGGTGGGCGTACCGGCCGTGTCGGCGCGCGAATCAGCGGCACTGTCGTGGACGTGCGGCGCGGCGACAGCCGGAAGACCAGCGGTGACCAGGAGGAACACGCCGGCGAGCAGGAGAGCCGGAAGCCTCCGCAGCGGCTGGGGAAGCCGACGCTGAGCACCGCGACCGGGCACGAGCTGACCTCCGCATCTCCTCCAATGGCGCACCTACCTTACGTGCGCCGGTCCACCGCCCGCCATCGCGGTGCCGGGCGTAGTATCGGCGGAGGCTCGAAACAGCCAGGAAGTGGGCAATCATGGGCAACATCGGCACCGCTGAACTGATCATCGGCCTGCTCGTCATCATGGTGCTCTTCGGTGCCAAGCGGCTTCCGGACGCCGCGCGTGGCCTCGGGCAGTCGTTGAAGATCTTCAAGACGGAGATGCAGGCTCCGGCGCCTCGGGACGAGCCCGAGCCAACCGCCGTCGCCGACGATCAGGTTCGCGACAAGCCTGCAGCCAGCGCATGACGCACCTGGTCAGGTAATGGTCAGGTAGGCAGTTCCCCTGCGGCGAGCATCGCACGCAGGACTTGTGCCCGAGGAGCACGGCGCCGAACGCGGCGTGGAAGTCGACGTATCGGTTGCCGTCGACATCCACGACGTAGGCGCCGTTCCCTGAGGCGAAGGCGTACGGCGGCCCGATGTAGCGGGTGGCGGAATTGACCCCGCCGGGGAGAACCGTACAGGCCGCCTCATGGAGCTCGTGGCCGCGCATAGTGCTGCGCGGCACATCGTGGGAGTCGGGCGCTGCCGTGCCGATTCCCGGGGCCATAATGCTCCCATCTGTGGCCGTGGTTCAGATGACGAGTGCTGAGCGTCATTCCATGTCAATGCCCAACGTCAGAACGAGGACCGTTGAGCGCGGCCGGTCGTGAAGATCGTTGTGTGCCGTGCGACCGATTTCCTTAATCGTGAAGATCGTCATGGTTGAAACAGCCGGTATAGGCCGCTGTGCAGTCTCGTTAGTTCGGTGACACTTTGGGTCTCAGGACATCGGTAACACCTGTGCCGGGTTGGATCAGATCATGATCCATGCCCAGAGACGGAGTTGCCGTGGATCCAGACATCGCCAGCGCTGTGGCCCGGGTGGCCTATGGCGATCCGGTCAACGTGACTGAGTTGTGCCGGAGCCTGGGGATTTCGCGTAAGACGTTCTACAAGTACCTGGCTCGGTATCGGGCCGAGGGAGTCGAGGGCTTCTTCCCACGCTCGCGGCGCCCGCGGACCTCGCCCTCCCGGGGTCAGCGCCGAAGTCGAAGACGCGATCATCGCTGCCCGCAAAACCCTTGATGATCAGGGTTGGGACTGCGGCGCGATCTCGATCTGGTACCGCCTGAGCGGGCAAGGCCAGCTCGACCAGGTCCCGTCTCGGGCCACGATCCATCGCGTGCTGGCCCGCCGGGGCATGATCACCCCGGCACCAGCGAAACGACCCCGCCGACGCGTACGCCGGTTCGCCCGGCCATGCTGCAACGACCTGTGGCAGATGGACGGCTTCGAAGTCGCCCTCGCCGACGGCACGCCGGCCACCGTGCTCCAGATCATCGACGACTGCAGCCGCTTGGACCTGGCCTGCCACGCCGCCACCGGCGAAACCAGCCAGGCCGCCTGGGACGCGTTCAGCACCGCCGCAGCCCGCTACGGCCTGCCCCGCCAATTCCTCACCGACAACAGCCGAGCCTTCTCCGGACACCGCTACGGATGGGAATCAGACCTGGCCGTCAACCTCCGCGAACTCGGCGTCGAACCCATCACCAGCCGACCCGGCCACCCACAAACCTGCGGCAAAAACGAACGAGCCCACCGCACCACAGAACAATGGCTGGCCCGCCGCCCCACCCCAGCCACCCTCGACGACCTCCAACACCTCCTAGAGACCTACCGCCACAGCTACAACAACGACCGACCCCACCAAGCCCACCAAGGCCTAACCCCCCAACAACGATGGGACATCACCGAACACACCGGCCCCGCCAGCCACCCCCTACCCCTACCCCTCAACATCACCCACCCCACCGTCGCCCCCAACGGCACCATCGCCGTCGGCAACGCCTACATCGGCCTCGGCCGCACCCACGCCGGCACACCCACCACCATCTTCAGAACCGGCGACCACACAGCCATCTTCATCGGCCACCGCCTCGCCGGCACCCATACACTCGACCCCACCCGCCGCTACCAACCACTCGACCAACCTGTCACCGAAGTCCTGAGACAAAACCGTCACCGAACTCCCGAGACATGACAGCCGGTATAGGCCGCAGTTGTCGGCACGACGATCTTCACGACGCGGAGGCGGCGCGCGGCTGCCTCCGCGAAACCGGTCCCAGATCGCCCTGACCCCTGATGTCGAAATGAGTACCACTCGCTCGACGCGTCAGCGAGGCGGGCTGCAGAACGCTCGCCGCGAACCGTGATCGAGGAGGAGCGATCGATGAGTACGGTGTTGATCGACATCAGCATGTCGCTGGACGGCTACGTGACCGCGTCCGGATCCCGCCCGGACGTGCCCATGGGCGACGGCGGTGAGCGCCTGCACACGTGGGCTTTCGGCGAAGAAGATCGGAACCGGGAGCTCATGGCGAACGCCGGAGCTCTGGGTGCGCTCATCGCCGGGCGTACGACGTACGACCAGTCGGTGCTCTGGTGGGGTGCGGACGGGCCGACGGGACCGGCCCGCAGGCCGCTGGTGGTGGTGACGCACGAGGTGCCGACCGACGTGCCGGCCGACAGCGTGTACACGTTCGTGACCGGGGGTGTCGAGGCTGCGCTCGTCGAGGCCAGGCGCCTCGCGGGCACCGCGGACGTCGCCGTGATGGGCGGAGCGCAGATTGCTCAGCAGTTCATCCGTGCCGGCTTGGTGGACGAGATCTCGATCCACGTCGTGCCAGTGTTGTTCGGCGGGGGTAAGCGGTTGTTCGAGCACCTCGGCGACCAGCACGTCGTGCTGGAGCGCCCGAGCGTCGTCGAGACGGACTCGGCGACGCACCTGCGGTACCGGATCACGGACAAGGAGGTGGACTGATGTCTTCGACGGTGTTGTACATGTCGATGTCACTCGACGGATTCATCGCCGGACCCAACGAAAGCCCGGACAACGGCCTGGGCGACGGCGGATACCGGCTGCACACGTGGGTGCTGCCCGATCCCGGGGAGGGCGTGAACCGCCAGGTCCATGACGAGTTCATGGCCACCGGGGCTGTCATCGCCGGCCGCGGGACCTTCGAACCCGCAGGCGGCTGGGGCGGTGACCACCATGGCGGGGTCCCTATCTACGTCCTCAGCCGGCACCCGGCGCCGGACTGGACCGCTGACTGGCCGTTGGTGCACTACGGCAACGACCCGGACGCCGCCTTCGCCGAGGCCAAGAAGGCCGCCGGCGACGCGAACGTCCTCGTCCACGGAGCCGCGACGGCCCAGCGTGCGCTCGCGGCGGGTTTGCTCGACGAGCTCGAGATCCACCTGATCCCGGTCCTGCTCGGTTCGGGACGGCGGTTGTTCGAGAACCTCGGCATCGGGCAGCGCCAACTGGAGCGAATCCGGGTTCTGCACGGCGAGGACGGTGTCACCCATCTGCGGTTCCGGGTTCGCTGACGTGCGCCAGCGCCCTGCCGTCGGTGTTCAGCCGAAGTGCGTGTCGATGACGTCGAGGACGATCCCGGCGTCATCGAGCAGTGGGAGCTGACGCCACTTGTCGAAGGTCGTGCAGGGATGTGAGATGCCGACCTCGACGCGGTCTCCGACGTCCAGCGCTGTTCCGGGCGGAAGTGACAGGTAGGCGTGCTGGTCGTTCAGCGCGGTCACCGTGGCACCGTCCAGCTCGTGCGCGCGGGCGTGCGGGTCGCTCGCGGGCAGGCGACGCAGGGGTACCGGCAGGCCCTGGTCGAACGACACGTCGCGTCGCCCGACGTCGAGGTAGGCGCGATCGGGCTCGGGCCTGGACAACACGGTGCCCCACACCGTCAGGGCGGGGCGCAGCCTCGGCGCCACCGCCGGGTCGTCCAGCGGAGAGTTGCCGTGGTACAGCCCGTGGTCGTGCGTGATGTAGCAGCCGCTGCGCAGCACGACCCGGGCCGCGCCCGGCGGCCACCCCGTGGCCAGCTCGTCGACGACGAGGTCGAAGAACATGCTGCCGCCCGCGGACAGCACGACCGGCCCGTCGACGTCGGCGCCGACGCGCTCACCCAGCGACCGCAGCCGGCGCAGGTAAGCGCGCACCGCATCCAGGGACGCGGCACTACGGTCGCCGGCGACGGTGCCCTCGTACCCGGCCACCCCCACCACCCGCACGTTCGATGCGCTGCGCGCCGCGGCCAGGACCTCCGCGCACTGCTCGTCGGTGCGGCAGCCGGTACGCCCGCCCGGAATCCCGAGTTCGAGCAGGACGTCGAAGACCGCGCCGGTGCCGGCGGCAGCCTGGGCCAGCACGTCGACGCCGGCCACCGAGTCGACCCAGCTGACGAACGTGAAGTCAGAGGCCGAGGCGAGTTGCTCGGCGACCCAGCGGGCCTCCCGCGGTTGAACCAACTGGGCGGCCATCTGGATCGAGCCGACCCCGTGTGCGCGCATGACGCGAACTTGCGTGGGCGTCGCGGCGGTGATGGCGGTGGCCCCGGCCGCGAGCTGGCGCCGGAACAGCTCCGGCGCCATGGTGGTCTTGCCGTGTGGGGCCAGCTCCACGCCGTGCCGTGCACACCACTCGGCCATCACCTGGACGTTGTGGCGCACCGCGGCGTCGTCGAGGACGGCGACCGGGGTCGCGGCGTGGTCGTGGATTCGCTGCCCGTGCATCATGGTCGGTGACTCCGAATGATCATGATCGTGCGTCGCTTGCTACGGCGTTCGACGGTGCGGATGTCGGTATGGCCGAGGTCGGCCAGCTTCGCGGTGACCTCGCCGAGCTGTTCGGTGGTGATGCCGTGGCCCGGCACGTCGAGCAGGCGTTCGGCCAGCAGCAACCGCCCGCCGGGCGCGAGCTTGGCGGTGAGCGTGGCCAGCCCGGCGTCGCGGTCGGTCCAGTGGTGCATCGACGCGATCGCCCAGATGACGGTGAACGAGTCGTCGTCGAACGGGAGATCTTCGGCGCCCGCGACGCGGACGTCGGCGCCGGGGATCCGGTTGCGAACCATGCTGACGAACGTCGGTGACGGGTCCACCGCGGCGACCCGGTCAGCGCCGATGCGTTCGGCAGCCAGGGCCAGTGCCGTACCCGGCCCGCAACCCACCTCGAGCGCGTAGTCGTCGGATTTCAGCTCGGCCAGGTCGACGACGATGCGGTTGCCGGGGGATCGCCGGTGCAACAGGCCGTAGATCCGCGCGCTCACCGCTCCGAAACGCATGGTGGCCAGGTTACGCGTGATCGTTGGCGCGTTCGGGTTGCCAGGGCCGCCAGAACGCGCCAACGATCACCGAGGCGTCAGCGTCCGGGCACGGCCACGTACCGCGTCATCGACGCGTCGGCCAGCCCGCCGGCCCGCACGCGCACGGCGCCGACCGGCTGCCCGACCACGCCGTCGGGTAGGTCGACCTGTACGAGGTACGTGCCGGGCGCGGCGTCCACGAAGCCGAACCAGCCCGAGCCGTCCGTGGTCATGGTCTGCTGCTCACCGCGATGCCCGACCGGGCGCAGCGTCACGTCGACATCGGTGAGTGCAGCCCCGTCGCGCAGGGCGAGTGTGCCCGCCACGTTGCCGGTGGTGGGGTTCTCCTTCCACGGCATGGACGGCACCGCGGCCGGCTCGGCGAACGGCGCGTCGTCGCCTTCGGTCAAGGCCGCTGCGAGTGCATCGCGTTCGGCGTCCTTCACCGCGGCGTCGCCGGCGGCCGCCGTCAAGCTCGGGTTGGCGTAGGCGTACCCGCTCCAGCCGGCGACGGTGTTGCCAGCATCGGTCGGCACGAGCAGGTCGCGGACCTGCTGCACGCTGTCGTCGATCTCGTTGAGGTACAGCGCCGGGCCGGAGACCGCCTGCCGGTCGCCCTGCCAGTCCGCGAGGACCTCGTTCCACTCGTCGAACATCTGCGCCTGGTCGGGCATCCACTCGCGCTTGTAGTTCATCGCGACCGCGGTGTCGAGGATGCCCTCCTCGAGCCAGCCCTTCCAGTCCTGCAGCACCTCGGCGTAGGTGCGGGTCTGTTCCCAGCTGCCCACGCTCTGTGGGCCGAAGCCGTAGGTGATGGCGTCGTTGGACAGCCGCACCGTGGAGTCCACCTCGAAGATGCCGAGGTAGATCTTGCGCACCAGGTTGGTGATCTGGTCGCGGCGCCAAGCGGAGAACTGCTCGTCCGAGGGTTCCGGCACGTCGGTGCGTCCGGTAGCGGCCTGGAATCGGGCGATCGACGTCTCGCTGTAGCCCCAGTCGCTGTGCGAAAGTGACGAGTTGTGGTCGGGATAACGGATGTAGTCGAGGTTGATGCCGTCGACGTCGTACTCGTCGACGATGCTCTGGATGCCCTCGACGATGTAGTCCACCGCCGCGGGGTTGGCGGGGTCGATGTAGGCGTTGGCGCCGATCAGCTCGGTACCGTCGGCGCGCTTGTTCAGCCACCGATCGGCTCCGGTGGCCGACGGGCCATGGGCGTTGAAGACGTGGTCGGGCGAGGTCGGCGGGGTGGCGGAGTTCCACATGGTCCCCACGTTGACCCAGGCATGTACCTCGAGCCCCGCGGCGTGGGCCGCTTCGATCACTTCATCGAGCGGGTCGTAGGGCGCGGGGTCGATGCCCGCGTCGGTGCGCGGGTACAGCGCGCGATTGCAGAAGCAGTCGTAACGGCGTCCGACTTGGACGATCAGTGCGTTGGCGTTGATCGCCAGTGCGTCATCGACGAGCTCGTCCACCTGCTCGGGTGTGTAGATGCCGTCGTTGAAAGCGTCCACCCAGTAGCTGCGCCATTGTTCGGGAAGGTCGGCGGCGTCGGCGGGCTCGGCGGTGGCCGGTGCGGCAGCGACGGTAGCCGCTACCAGCCCGGACAGCGCTGCGCCGAGCACGACGGATGTACGACGTGATCGTGTCACGTGAGATCCTCCTCGCTGGGCTAGACCAATGTGCCTGGCCAGTGTGGAGAAGTTCGGCCGAAACGTCTAGACCATCGCGCTTTTCATTTGGTGGCCGCCGCGCTTACTGTCGTGAAGGGCGATTGTGGCCTAGACCACTGACTCGTCGAGACGAAGGGGTTCGAGCGTGGCGAAGTACCACTCGATCCGTGACGAGATCCTCGACCTCGTGGCCGAGTTGAGCGTGGGCGACGCGTTGCCGCCCGAGCGCACGTTGGCTCCCCGCTTCGGCGTGTCGCGGATGACGTTGCGTCGTGCCGTCGAGGAGCTGGTCCGCGAAGGCCGTCTGGTCCGCCGGCAGGGAGCGGGCACATTCGTCGCCGGACCCAAGATCGCCCAAGGTCTCGCCGCCACCTCGTTCTCCGAGGACATGCGCCAGCGTGGCTCCGTCCCGTCCAGCCGTACGCTCGCCATCGACGACGTGCCCGCCGGGGCGCAGCTCGGCCGGCGACTGGAGATCTCCCCGGGCGAGCGGGTCCTGCGTGTCATACGGTTACGCCTGGCTGACGACGCCCCGATGGCACTCGAGACACTGCACGTACCCCGCAGTATCGCGCCGGGACTCGACGGCGAGATGCTGACCGACGGGTCCTTCTACGAACTGCTCCACGACGTGTATGGCATCGTTCTCGCCGGCGGCCAGCAAACCATCGAGGCAACCGTGACCGACGAAGCTGAATCCGAAGCGCTGGAGGTTCCCCTGCACTCGCCGGCCTTTCTCTTCGAACGTGTCTCGCGCGACGCGGAAAACCGCGTCGTCGAGTTCGTCCGCTCGGTATACCGAGGTGACCGATATCAGTTCCGAGTCGATCTGCAACCAGTCGGGCCTAGGAGGGCCGCAGAGTGAACGCTGAACTCGACGGCCTGGCCACGGAGGGCCGACTGCCCGAAGCGGCCGACCTCGACCTGATGCCCACGCACGCTCAAGTGGCCCTCATGGCCGCTCAAGACCGGGTGGCCGTCGAGGCGGTGGCCGCTGCCGGTGAGCAGATCGCTGCCGCTGTCGACGCAGCGGTCGCCAGGATGCGCCGCGGTGGCCGGCTCATCGAAGTGGGCGCCGGTACGCCGGGCCGGCTCGCGGTACTCGACGTCGCCGAATGCGGGCCCACCTTCGGTGTGGACGAACGTCACGTCGTCGCGGTCATGGCCGGAGGGCCCGGCGCCGTGCGATCGGCGGCCGAGCACGACGAGGACGACCGCGACGGCGGACGCTCCGACCTGCTCGAGCTCTCGCCAGTGGCCGACGACGTCGTGATCGCCGTCAGCGCGTCCGGGCGCACCCCGTACGTGCTGGGCGCTCTCGACGCGGCGCGCGAAGCAGGCGCGTTACGCGTCGCGGTGGTGAACAACCCGGGCTCGGCCATCGCTGCGGCCAGTGACGTCGCCATCGAAGCATCGACCGGGCCTGAGGTCGTCTCCGGCTCCACTCGGCTCAAGGCCGGAACCGCGGAGAAACTCATCCTCAACACCATCTCGACGCTCGTCATGGTCGGGCTGGGCCGGACCTACGGCGACCTGATGGTCGACGTGCGCGCCAGTAACCAGAAGCTGCGCAGACGCGCTCAGCGCATCGTTCAGGCCGCGACCGGAGCCACGGAGGCCGAAGTCGACCGAGCGCTGCGCGACAGCGGCGACCAGTCGAAGGTCGCCACCGTGATGCTGCTGGCCGGGATCGGCCCGGACGAGGCCCGAGACCGGTTGAACCGGGCCGACGGCCGGGTTCGCGCCGCGGTCGCCGGGGACGTCTCTCCGTTCACCGGCGACGAGACGTCGATCACGAGCCGTTGATCGCGTAGGCCAGCTCCAGCACCGCCAGCAAGCAGGTCACCAGCGCGACCATCGCGGGCAGCCGCCCGTCGGGCAGATCGCGCTCTTGATGCAGGGCGACGTGCGCGCGCAGGTACCTGCGCCGGGCCATCAGCAGGATCACCAGCGCCAGCGGCGCCACCACGATCGCGAAGGCGAGGGCGACGACACCGAGCGGGTCGGCGGCGAGCCGGGCGGCGAGCACGACGCCCACCAGGAGCGCGAGCGCGGTGCGGGTCCAGGCCAACGCCGTGCGCTCGTTCTGGGCGCCGGGATCGTACGTGCGGGTGATCATCGGATCACGACGACACGAGCACGACGACGATGACGAGCGCGGCCACGGCCAGTCCGAAGGACAGCACCGGGGCGAGCCCGGGGGACGGCAGCGGCTTGGCCTCGCGCAGCGCGCGTTCGGCGCGCGCCCAGCGCAGGAACGCCAGCACACTGCTGATGCCGCCGAGCAGCGCGAGCGCGATAACCACGAGCAAGCGCAGGGTCGCCTGCTCGGGGATCTCCAGCGCCTCGAGCGCGATCCCGGCGGCCAGGAGCGCCAGCGCGGTGCGGATCCAGGCCAGGAACGTCCGTTCGTTGGCGAAGGTGAACCGAGGGTCAGGCTCTTCCCCCACGCCGTAGACACGCCGTGGCCAACGCCGGGGAGCATCACCGGGTGGCTGCGGGTTCTGCGTCATGTCCAGTCGCTCTCGATCGGTGCCGTCGGCCTCGATTCTTGCTCAGTGCTCGTTCGGCGGTGTCGCCCGGCCCGGCGTTGGGACGGTACGCGCAGGGAGGTCTGCGAGGCGTGCCGGTCCGGCGGCGGTGCCGGCGGAGGCCCGACGCCGTCGCCGATCGGACCGGAGCGGCGAGCGCGCCGGCCCCGCGCCGGCGGTTGATCCAGCACGTCGGTAGCCGGATCCAACCACTCGATGCTCGTGGCGTCGCCGTGGCCGTGCACGGCGAGCAGATCGTCGATCGAATTCCAGAGGCTGGTGGCTGGGAAGTCGGAGGTCCAGCGAAGCGCGACGTGCCCGTCGGTGAAGACCACGCCGTAGGCCACCACGCCGAGCCCGGAGATCCCGGTGTAGTCGACATGGCGGACGAGGGCGAAGCGACGAGGAAGCAATCGACCACCATGGCTAGAGAGTCGTGGGTACCAAGCTGGACGGACCCCGTCCCGTCCGGCCGTGTGCAGCCACATCATCGTCGATGTTCCACGTGCCTGTCACGGCGGCCCACCGGGGGATGCGATGGCGTAAGGTGTCGTGTCCCGGGGGAGGCGACAACGTCGTGTCAGCTGCGCGCTACGGTACGACGGCGCGTTGACGACGAGGAGTGACTCGATGGATCCACAGATGCGGCCCGCGACGCCGGACGTCGATCCGATGGTGACCGCCGCGGTGAAAAACGTTCGTGACCGCTTCGGTTCCGAAGGTCTGCGGGACCTGATGGCCCTGGCGCAGATGGAGTTGCGCAACGCCGAACAAGCCGAACGCCGCTTGGCGTATGACGAATCGGCGAACACGTCGAGCGGGTCGCTCGATGCGGCCGACACGCAGGCGTGGCTGGCCTTCACCGAGGCCGAGCCGGACCGCTGACCCGTCCGGCCCGCCCCCGGTGCCGGGATCAGGCCGCGCGCAGAACGGTGAGGAAGTCCTGAGCCCAGCGGTCGATGTCGTGGCTGATGACGTGCTCGCGCAGCAGCTTCATGCGATGAGCGGCTTCGGCGTCGTCGACCCGCATGGCCTTGATCAACGTGCGCTTCAACCCGTCGATGTCGTGCGGATTGACCAGCATGGCGCCGTCGCCGAGTTCGTCGGCCGCGCCGGCGAACTCGGAGAGCACGAGTGTTCCGCGCAGGTCGGTACGGGCGGTGACGTACTCCTTAGCCACGAGGTTCATGCCGTCGCGCAGCGGTGTCACGACCATGACGTCGGCGGCGCGTAACAAGGCGACCAGCTCGGCTCGTTCGTACGACGAATAGAGGTAGTGCACGGCCGGCTTGCCGATGCGGCCGTAGTCGCCGTTGATGCGCCCGACCTGGAGCTCGACCTCGTCACGCAGCGTCTGGTAGGCCTCGACGCGTTCCCGGCTCGGCGTGGCGACCTGCAGGAGCACCGCGTCCTCAGGCGTGACCGTACCGTCGCCGAGCAGTTCGCCGAACGCCTTGAGGCGGTGGCTGATGCCCTTCGTGTAGTCGAGCCGGTCGACCCCGAGCAGGATGTGCTTCGGTGAACCGACCTCTTCGCGGATCGTGGCGGCGCGGGCCTGTACCTCGGGGTCTTCGGCCAGCCGCGTGACTTCGTCGACCTCGATGGAGATCGGGAAGGCGCGGGCGAGCACCTTGCGCCCGTCATCGAGGACCAGATGGTCGTCGACCAGGGTCGCCCCGGTGAACTGCTCGGCCAGCGCCTCGAAGTTGGCCGCCGCGCCGTCGCGCTGGAAGCCGACCAGGTCGGCGCCGAGCAGCCCCTCCAGGATCTGGCGGCGCCAGGGCACCTGGGCGAACAGCTCCGACGGCGGGAACGGGATGTGCAGGAAGAAGCCGATCTTGAGGTCGGGGCGCATGGAGCGCAGGATCTGCGGCACCAGCTGGAGCTGATAGTCCTGCACGAACACCACGGCGTTCTGGTCGGCGACCTCGGCGGCAGCGGCGGCGAAACGTTCGTTGACCTGGCGGTAGGCGTCCCACCATTCGCGGTGGTACTCCGGCGGGACGATGACGTCGTGGTACAGCGGCCACAGAGTCGCGTTGGAGAACCCCTCGTAGTAGAGCGCGATCTCTTCGGCCGAGAGGGGCACGGCGATGAGATCCATGTCGGATGTGGAGAACGGTTCAGGCGCGTCATCCGGAGAACCGGTCCAACCGACCCACGCACCGTCATAGGCACGCATCACCGGCGCAAGCGCGGTGACCAGGCCGCCGGGGCTGCGTCTCCAGTGTGCGGAGCCGTCGGGCGAGATCACCCGGTCGACTGGTAGCCGGTTGGCGACGACGACGAAGCTGCTCGTTCCAATCTCGGACAAAAAGGCCTCCTCGTACTGCCAACGCTATCGAAGTAGTCTCCCTGCCCGGTTACTGGCCTGTCGATGCTCAGGGTCGAGTTTTGTCATGCGTACGATGAATCGCATGAACGTTCCGGCTGTGCCGATGTCCGCCGGGTACGGTGCCGAGGCGCCGGCCGGCGAGCTCGACGACCACGAACGCGCCATCCTCGACTTCGAACGGCAGTGGTGGAAGTACGCCGGCGCCAAGGAGCAGGCGGTCCGCGAGCTGTTCGACATGACGCCGACGCGCTACTACCAGGTCCTCAACGCCCTCATCGACCGGCCTGAGGCTCTGGTCCACGACCCGATGCTGGTCAAGCGGTTACGGCGGTTGCGATCCAGTCGGCAGCGGGCGCGGTCGGCGCGCCGTTCGGACGGCGACAGCTGAGGCCGCCGGCAGAGGTGGCAGGCGCAGCCGCTCGCGTGTGGTGGACCTTGTCGCGTAACCTGCTGGTCCTGTGACGATGCGTGAGCGGATGGAGCGGTTGTGGCCCTCCCTTGTCGCGCTGGTCGGCACTGTTGCCGTCGTGGCGGCGCTGCTGTGGATGTTCGGCGGCGACGTGGACGACAGCACCCCCGAGGACATCTCGGCCGATGCCGCCGGGCCCGACGGTGAAGGCGGCGCCGACGGCGGCGATTCGGGCACGACGAATGACGACGCCGCGACGTCACATCCCACGGACGAACCGACCGACGAGCCCACGGACGGCGAAACCGACGACACCGACCCGGACGACAGCGACTCGGACGACACCGAAGCGTCGACGGCGCCTCCGGAATTGCGCGAGCCGGTCGGCATCGCCAATCAGACCGACGTCGAAGGCCTCGAGGACCTGGCCCGCGATCGGCTCGAGGAAGGTGGCTGGGAGGTGGCCGCCGTCAGCGGCTTCACCGGAAACGTCCCCGAGACCACGGTCTACTACCCAGAGGGCCAGGAAGAGGCCGCCGAGGCGTTGGCGGCGCAGTTCCCCGAGATCGGCCGGGTGATGCCGACCTTCGAGGGGATCAACAACACCCGGCTGGTCGTCGTCTTGGTCGAGGACTATGTGGACGAGGTGGGGGAGCCGGAATGACCGCCGATTCAGCCGCGGTTCTGCGGTCGCTGACGGGACTGTTGCCGCGCACGCTGGTGGCGTTGGACTTCGACGGCGTGCTGGCGCCGATCGTTGATCGACCCGCCGAGGCGGTCGCGCTGCCAGGGACGGCCGACGTGCTCACCGCTGTCTCCGAGCGGGTGGCGCGGGTCGCGATCGTCACCGGCCGGCCGTGTCTCGAAGCCGTGCGGCTCGGCGGGCTGGAGGCTGTGCCGGGCTTGGAGATCTGGGGGCACTACGGCCTGCAGCGGTGGTCCGGTGGCCGGCTGGACAGCCCGCGAACCGACAGCGGCGTGCTCGAGGCGCGTGAGCGCGTGTTCGAGCTGGCCGCCACGCGTCCCGGCGTCGAGGTCGAGGACAAGGGCCATTCGGTGGCGCTGCACACCCGCAACGCCGCCGACCCGGCCGGCGCGCTGGCCGAGCTGCGCCCGCTGGCCGACGGCGTCGCCGCGGACACGGGGCTTCAGGTCACGCCCGGACGATTCGTGCTGGAACTACGCCCGGCCGGTGTCGACAAGGGGGCGGCGATCCGAGCGCTGGTCGACGAGACCGACGCGCGGGCGGTCGTGTACGCCGGTGACGACCTCGGTGATCTGCCGGCCGTAGCCGCGGTCCGCGACTTGGCCGCCGCGGGCCTGACCGGCATCGTCATCTGTAGCGACGCCGAGGAGGCTGCTGCGGAACTGCGGGCTGCTGCCGACCTCGTCGTGCCCGGGCCTCCCGGCGTGCAGGCCGTGCTGCGAGAGCTGGCGGACCTGCCCGCCTAGCCGAACGCCGCGACAGCACGCACCGGCTGCGGTGGTATCGAAGTGGTATCATGACGGTCATGGCGATGACGTTGCGGCTCACTGACGAGGAGACCGAGGCACTACGGCGTCAGGCCGAGCGTGAGCACCGTTCCATGCACGAGGTCGCGCGCATGGCGATCCAGGTGTACATCGAGCGGGATGCGCGCCGCGACCACGTCCGTGAGTTGGCCGCACAGGTCAAGGAGCGGCATGCTGGCCTGTTGGACCGGCTTGCCCAGTGACGGTCTTCCTCGACCTCGAGGATCTGTTCGACGTCGCCATGATCGTTCTCGGTCGCGAACCCGAAGTGCGCGATCTCGGACTTCTCGATTCGGCCGTTCACCGGCCCCGGTCGTCGATGTTCGGCACCGAGGCGTACCCCGATCTCCTGTCCAAAGCTGCTGCGCTGCTTGAATCCCTGGGGCGCAATCATGGACTGGTCGACGGCAACAAGCGCCTCGCCTGGGCGGCCGTGGCGGTGTTCCTTCTCGACAACGGTCGGAGCATCCTCGATGTCGATCAGGACGAGGCGTATGACTTCGTCATTTCAGTCGCCTCGGGTGAACTCGAACTGGCGGACATGGCGGCCTGGTTGGCCGCCAATGTCGCCGCCCTGGAGTGACGAGGCTGACCACTCACGTCTGTGATGTGAGACACTTTTGTCTCGCATCATGGACGTTTCCTGAACTATCTGGGCAGACGCCGTAAGGTTCGTCCCGTACGTGTACTCATCCAGAGGGGCAGAGGGACCGGCCCGACGAAGCCCCGGCAACCGTCCGCCGGCGACCTCATCTCGACGCGACGGCGGTGCCAATTCCGGCCCGCGACCCGCGGGAGAGATGAGGAGGGACCTCTGTCATGACCATCACGCACCCATCCGCCAGCGGCGTCACCCGTTCTGGGGGACCGGATCTGGGGCGGGCCACACATCTTTCATGTCGCGAGTGCGGCGCCGACGTGCCGCTCGGCCCGCACTATGCCTGTCTGGAGTGTTTCGGCCCCCTCGAGGTGGCCTACGACTTCGGCGCTGTGACCCGCGAGCGGATCGAGAGTGGGCCTCGCTCCATCTGGCGCTACCGCGACCTGCTGCCGGTGCCGGCTCACGTCGCTGACATCCCGAACACCGACCCGGGCTTCACGCCGCTGGTCCGCGCGGACAACCTCGCCCGAGAGCTCGGCCTGAAAGCCCTCTGGATCAAGAACGACGCCGCCAACCCGACGCATTCGTTCAAGGACCGGGTGGTGGCCGTGGCGCTGGCCGCGGCGCGAGAGCTGGGCTTCACGGTGCTGGCCTGCCCGTCCACCGGCAACCTCGCCAACGCCGTCGCCGCCGCGGCCGCCCGCGCGGGGATCCGCAGCTATGTGTTCATCCCCAGCAACCTCGAACAGCAGAAGATCACGACCAGCGCGGTGTACGGAACCACCCTGGTCGCCGTCGACGGAAACTACGACGACGTGAACCGGCTGGCTTCTGAGCTCGCCGGCGAGCACGAGGACTGGGCGTTCGTCAACGTCAACGTCCGCCCGTATTACGCCGAAGGCTCGAAGACGCTCGGGTACGAGACGGTCGAGCAGCTCGGCTGGCGCCTGCCGCAGCAAGTGGTCATCCCGGTGGCCAGTGGTGCGCAGCTGGTCAAGGTCGACAAGGCGTTTCGCGAACTGGTCGATCTCGGCGTCGTCGAGGGTGAGCAACCGGCGATCTTCGGGGCCCAGGCGACCGGTTGTGCGCCGGTGGCCGAGGCGTTCAAGTCCGGCCACGACGTCGTGCGGCCGGTGCGACCGGACACCATCGCGAAGTCGCTGGCCATCGGTAACCCGGCCGACGGGCCGTACGTGCTCGACGTCACCCGCCGCACGGGTGGAGCGGTCGACGACGTCACCGACGACGAGGTCGTCGAGGGGATCCGGCTGCTGGCCCGGACCGAAGGCATCTTCGCCGAGACGGCCGGGGGTGTGACCGTCGCCGTGCTCGCCAAGTTGTTGCGCGAGGGGAAGCTTGATCCCGGCGCCGAGACGGTCATCTTCAACACCGGTATGGGTCTGAAGACCCTCGACGCGGTCGCCCCGGTCGTCGGACCGGCCGGAACCATCGCGCCGACCACCGACGCCTTTCACCAACTCGTTTCGGCCGACTGATCGTCGGTCCGAACGTATCCTCGCCGCATCGGGCACCCCTGACGAACACACATGGAGGACAGGCACTCATGACCGTTGCCATCCGAGTACCGACGATTCTGCGCACGTACACCAACGGCGAGACCGACGTCACGGTGGACGTGAACGCGGACGCCACGCTCGGCGACGTCATCGCGGCCCTCGATGCGGCATACCCCGGCATCGGTGCCCGCGTGCTCGACGACACCGGCCAGATCCGCCGCTTCGTCAACGTCTACGTCAACGACGACGACGTGCGTTTCGCCGAGGGCTTGTCGACGCCCACGCCGGACGGAACCAAGGTCTCGATCATCCCCGCCGTCGCGGGCGGCTGATCACGTACCCCCCGGGGCTGGCCGCGCCCGCTGCGGCGCGGTCAGCCGACCGTCACGTTGTTGATGTCGAAGGTCTCTTCCACCCACGGAAAGACCCAGATGAACAGCGCATAGACGACGGCAGCGAGCAGCACGAGGTAGATCAGCAGTCGTACCGGCCACGGGCCTGGCAGCCGCCGCCACAGCCACGCGTACATCTAGAGTGCCTCCCCGCCGACGAGCGTGCCCGTGGCATACATCCGGTGTGTCGAGCCGAACCGTGGCCAGCATGTCGTGAGGGTTATGCGGCGTTCGGTGGGTTCGGTGTCCTTGGGCTCGCCGGGAACCGGGTCCACGACCCAGGCGTCGTTGATGTTGATCTTGTTGCCGTTCGAGTCGCCGTCGGGGGCGTCGTCGAGCTGGTAGGTGAAGATGCCGGTGGCGGTCTCGATCTCGACGGTGTCGCCGACGCGGAGTTCGGGGAAGGCGGCGAACGGCTCACCGTGGCCGGAGCGGTGTCCGGCGATGGCGAAGTTGCCGACCTCACCGGGGTCGGCACTGTCGAGGTAGTGTCCCGGACCGGACTTCAGGTCCGCGTCTTCGGTGCCCTGGACGATGATCCACTCCCAGTCTTCGCCGAAGCGGGGGATGCGCATGATGCCGTAGGCGTCACCGAGCTCGAGCTCGTCGAGCGCGCCCGGGTCCTGCTTCTCGATCTGGCCGCCGCTGAAGTCGAGTTGCTGGCGTAGGTCGTCCTGCGCTGATGCGGTTTGGATGCCGGTGCCCCACAGGGTGTAGACGACGAAGAGCAGCACCAGTGCGCCGGCGGTCAGGAGGAGTTCTCCGAAACCGCCGGCGATCATGGCCAATGGGCTGCTCTTGGGCGCGCTCCTACGCTTCGGGGCTCTGCGACGGCCCCGGCCGGCCTTGCGATGCATGGGAGAAAGCCTAACGGGCGCGACCACGTGTCCGAGACCGGTAGCCGCCCGTGTCAGCCCTTCGGCGGACAGTCGCCGCATCTGGGGGATGCGGTCGAACTCGGGCGAGTGTGGTGGCTACGCGGGTGAACCTGGACCGATCGTGCTGGATCGGACATGCCATCACTACAAGAGGGGTGGATCTCTACGTGCCGTCTGCTACCGTGCCTTCGGCACGATCCACATCCCCCTAGTTTGATGACACCCGGGAGATAGAGACATTGAGTTCGACAACTCCTCGGCGGCTTGTGGCCGCGATGGCGTCGGTGGGAGCCGGCGCCCTCGTTGTCGCGGGGGCCGCTGCACCTGCCTCAGCAAACGAAACCAAACCCGATCAAGCCGAGGTGGGCGGCGGCCTGCAGTCCGGCGAAGCATCTCCGGTCGACCCGTCTGCCAGCGGCGCTGAGCGGCTCGCGCAGTACGCCGAGTCCACCCTTTCGGCCGCAGCCGACCACGCAGGACTGTCGGTCAGCAAGGTCACCGAGCTCATCGAGGCCGAGAAGGCCATCGTCAGCCAGAACGGTGTCCTGTCCTACACCGACGTGTTCGACGGGGCCGACGAGCACGGCGAGTCCGACGCCCCGCCGGCCGGTGACGTTCCCGGCGACCCCGCGGGTGGCTCCAAGCCCGGTGCGCCGTACACGATCTACCTCGACTTCGACGGCGCCACCGTCGAGAACACCGAGTGGAACCGCTACTACGAGGAAGACGTCTACGAGCTCGCCCCCGCCGCCGGAGCGGGCGACGACGACTACGAATACGAAGTCTGGGCCACGGTGGCGGAGGACTTCGCTCCGTTCAACATCAACGTGACGACCACCGACCCCGGTGAGGATGCGCTGTTGCGCACCTCGGAGGACGACGGTGAGTTCGGCATGACGGTCGTCATCACCGACACCGTCGACATCGCTCCGGCCGAAGGAGCGAGCGGCCGGGCCTGGCTGAACGGCTTCGGTAACGCCTTCTACTCTCCGGCTCTGGTCTTCGCGCCCAACGCTCGCCAGGGCAACGCGCGCGACGTGGGCAACACCGCTTCGCACGAGGCCGGCCACACGTTCGGTCTGGCCCACCACGGTATCGACGACGACGAGTACTACGGCGACACGCCGGCCGAGCCGGACAGCCTGTGGGGCCCGATCATGGGTGCGCCGTGGTTCACCCCGCTGTCGCAGTGGTCCAACGGTGACTACCCCGGTGCGTCGCAACCCGACCAGGACGACGTCGCCGAGATCGCCAACACCGACGCGACCTACCGCCAGTTCGTGCTGTACAACAGCGATGGTTCGTTCTACCTCGAGGGCATGTACTGCACCGACGCCGATGACCCGAACAACCCCGCCCCGGGGTCGAACTTCTGGGCGATCGGTCCGAACGGTGACTGCGACCCGCCTGGTGAAGAGTTGACCGCTGAGTTCAACTACGGTGGCCGCGCGGCTTACGCCGACGACGACCACAGCAACGGCATGGACGGCGCCAGCGCGCTGGACAACGCTTCCGGCGAGTTCACCGCGACCGGCATCGTCGAGACCAGCGACGACCGCGACATGTTCGAGCTGGTGACCAGCGGTGGCCCGGTCAGTGTGAACGCGACGCCGGCCACGACGGAGCCGAACCTCGACATCCTGCTCGAGGTCTACGACTCCGAGGGCAACCTCGTTGCCGAGGACAACCCGGAGGCGGCTACCGACCTCGCCAGCCCGCCGACCGGCCGCACCGCCAGCGGCCTCGATGCCAGCATCGAGCAGGAGCTCGACGGCGGCGTGTACTACGTGGCCGTCTCGGGCACCGGCAAGGGCGACCCGGCTGACAACACCGCGTCCAACGGTTCCGGCTACACCTCCTACGGCAGCCTCGGCAACTACGAGCTGTCCGGGACGGCCGAGCCGTTCGACGCTGCGCCGATCACCATCACCGCCCCCGAGGACGGTGCTGAGGTGGAGCCGAGCGACCTCGAGGTCACCGGTACCGCCGAGCCCGGTGCGGCCGTCTCGCTGACCATCGGCGACGACACCGTGGCCGACGCCACCGCCGACGACGAGGGCAACTGGACCGCCACGGTCGCCGAGCTGGCCTACGGCAACTCGACGATCACCGCTCAGCAGACGGTCGGCGACATCGTCGTGCCGCAGACCGCTGAGGTCAGCGTCGTCGTCCCGGTCGACGCTCCGGCCATCAGCAAGCCTGAGGACGGCGACACCGCCACGACGGCCACTCCGGTCTTCAGCGGTACGGGTATCGCCGGTGCCACGGTCAACCTGACGGTCACCTGCGGTGACGACTTCACCCTCGAGGGTGAGGCCACGGTCGACGACGAGGGCAACTGGGAGTACAAGGCCGAGGAGAACCTTCCGACGGGTGAGTGCTCCGTCGTCGCCACGCAGACGATCAACGACGTCACCTCGAGTGAGGCCGGCCCGGTCGGGTTCACCGTCGACGTCGACTCCGATGACGACGACAACGGTGACGACAACGGCAGCGAGGAAGGCACCGAAGACGGTGACGACGACCTGCCTGACACCGGTGCCAGCTCGTCCAACCTGATCGCTCTCGCCGGCGGCCTGGTGCTGCTCGGCCTTGGTGCGGCGCTGTACGCACGTACTCGTCGCAACGCGATGGAGAGCTGATCGATCAGCTGAACAGCTGAGCTGAACACCGCCGCCAGGGGCGGGGACGCCAACACCGTCCCCGCCCCTGGCTCTTTTTCGTGCCCCGAGACGGATTCGATCCGGGACGAAACCGCCCTGGGGTTCCATCCGTCGAAGAGATGGACGAACACCACAGTAGGAGGTCGTGGCAGTGTCGGAGAGCAGCGAAGTTCGTGGTCGGAACATCATGATCGCCGTGACCACGGCAGCAGTTGTCATCGTCGCCGCGGTCGCTGCGGCGGTGGGGTTGTCGGGCAGCTCCGACGACGACGGCACCGTGGCCGTCGGGCCGGCGGAGACACAGACCGACGGTGACGGGGGCAGCACGACCCCCGACGACCAGCAGCTCGCTACCGGTGAGGGCGTCACGATGCTGCCCGAGGCGATGAGCGGGCAACAAGCCATCGACGCGCTGGGTGACAAGCTGGCGGTGGTGGCCGAACGCAACAACATGACGGCCGAGAAGTTGCGCAAGCTGTTGCTGACCGACTCCACCTTGCACGTCACCCCGGCCGGGAGCTTGCTCTACGTCGACACGATGACCCCGCCGCCGTCGGAGTGAGGCGGCCGCATCCGTAGGATGATGCGCTCGAGGGGCGGATCTTCCGGGAGGATGAGTGCAGGCCACTGAGCAGTGCGACGCGGTAGTGGTGGGTTCTGGCCCCAACGGCCTGGCCGCCGCGGTGGTCCTGGCTCGGGCGGGACTCGACGTTCGCGTCGTCGAAGCGCAGCCGACCATCGGCGGCGGGGCCCGCACCATGGACCTCGGGCTGGCACCAGGCATCGTCCACGACGTCTGTTCCGCGGTGCATCCGATGGCGGCGGCATCGCCGTTCTTCCGCGCATTCGACTTACGTGCCCGCGGAGTCCGGTTGAACTACCCCGAGGTCTCGTACGCCCAGCCGCTCGACGGCGGACGCGCGGGCATCGCCTACCGCGACCTGGACCGGACGGTGGACGAGCTCGGGCCCGACGGCCCGGCATGGCGCCGACTCCTGGGCCCGCTGGCCCGCCACGCGCCGGCCGTGGTCGACACCGCGTTGGGCGATCGCCGTAGTCTGCCGGCCGACCTCCTGACGGCCGCCCAGTTCGGCCTGCACGTGGCCGAGCAGGGAACGCCGCTGGGCCGCCGGCGCTGGCGCGGCGAGGTGGCTCCGGCGCTGTTGATGGGTGTGGCTGCCCATGCGATCTGCCGGCTGCCGACGCTGACGGCTGCGGGAACGGCGCTGTCGCTCGGCGCGTTGGCGCACTCTCCGGGCTGGCCGCTGCCGGTCGGCGGTAGCCAAGCCATCGTCGACGCTTTGGTGGACGATCTTCGTGCGCACGGTGGCGTGATCGAGACCGGGGTCGAGATCACGTCGTTCGCCCAGCTGCCGCCGGCGCACGCGTATCTGTTCGACACCACACCACGGGGGCTGCTGCACATCATGGGCGATCGGCTGCCGCGGCGCTACCAGCGCTCGCTCGAGCGGTTCCGGTACGGCAACGCCGCGGCCAAGGTCGATTTCGTCCTGTCCGGCCCGGTTCCGTGGGCGCACCCGGAGGTCGCCCACGCGGGCACCATTCATGTGGGCGGCACACTGGCGGAGATGGCGCATGCCGAGGCCGAGGTGGCTGCTGGGCGGCATGCCGAGCGGCCGATGATCCTCGCTTCCGACCCGGCGGTGTTCGATCCGGGCCGTGAGGTCGGCGGGCTGCGCCCGTTCTGGACGTACACACATGTCCCCGCGGGCTCCAGCGTCGACGTGGGTGACGTCGTTCAAGCGCAGATCGAGCGGTTCGCCCCGGGCTTCGGCGACCTCGTCGTCGCGCGCCGGACCATCCCGGCTGTCGAGATGGCCGAACACAACGCGAACTACATCAACGGTGACATCGCTGCCGGCGCGATGAACCTGTGGCAGATCCTGGCCCGCCCGACGCTGCGGTGGGACCCCTATGCGACGCCGGTGCCCGGGGTGTACCTGTGTTCCGCGTCGACCCCGCCGGGTCCGGCCGTGCATGGCATGAGCGGCTTCTATGCCGCTCGGAGGGCGTTGCGCACCCGCTTCGGCGTGCGCACCCCGCCGTCCCTCGCCCCCGCCGCCTCGGCTGCATGAGGTTCCCAGCATTCCTGGGCCAACCAAAAAAAGTTGCTCGGCTAAGGAATGCGTCTCGGCTCCATGAAGTTGTTCGGATAAGTAATTTCCGGACCACCCAGAGGAGACCCTCCATGAGCACCGCCTTCGATCCCATCGAGGTCGGCAACCAGAAGTTGACCAACCGCATCGTCATGTCACCGATGACGCGTAGTCGGGCCTACGGTCCGGAGAACAGCGTCACGGACGACACGGCCACGTACTACCGCCAGCGGGCCGAGGCGGGCCTGATCGTGACTGAAGGCATTCAGCCGAGTGTCGTCGGACAGGGCTATCCCCATACACCCGGCCTGCACTCTGCCGTACAGGTGGAGGCGTGGCGGCGGGTCACCGACGCCGTCCACGCCGAGGGTGGAGTGATCTTCGCGCAACTGATGCACACCGGCCGGATCGGCCACCCGGACTCGTACCCCAGCCCGCAGACGCCGGTCGGGCCCTCACCGGTCCGCGCGGCCGGACAGATCTTCACCGTCCAGGGCAGACAGGATTTCGTCGTCCCGCGCGAACTCACTTCGGCCGAGGTCGAACAGACCATTTCGGACTTCGTCGACGCCGCCAGAAACGCGGTCGCGGCCGGCTTCGACGGCGTGGAGGTCCACGGCGCCAACGGCTACCTGCTGCACCAGTTCCTGTCCACCAACGCCAATCAGCGCAGCGACGAATGGGGCGGGTCCCCGGCCCGGCGGGCCCGGCTGGTCATCGAAACGACGCAGGCGATTGCAGCGGCGATCGGACCGGATCGCACGGGTCTGCGCCTGTCTCCGGCCAACCCGCTCAACGACATCGTCGAGGACGACCATCGCGACACCTATCCGCTGGTCCTGAATGCTCTGGACGCACTCGGGCTCGCCTATCTGCACGTGCTGGAGACACAAGACCCGGAGTTCACGCCGCTGTTGCGACAGGCGTGGAGTGGCCCGTTCATGCTCAACCCCGCTACGCCTGGCGGGCACACCGGACCGGAGCACCTCCGGCTCCTCGACAACGGAGCCGCGGACCTCATCTCGTTCGGCAAGCTGTTCATCGCCAACCCCGACCTGCCCACGAGGATGCAGGCGGGGGCGCCGCTGGCCACTCCGGACATGACCAAGGCCTACGGTGGCGACCACCGCGGTTACACCGACTACCCGACCTACTCGCAGACCGTTGCCACTTCGGAGACAGGAGTCCCGTGACCGACCACCGTGACGAAGCCTCCCGCGGCGACTTCGCGCTCGCCGAGTTGGCCCCTGTCGGTCACGCCATCTTCCGGGTTGCGCGGCTGCACAAGACGCTGGCCGGCCGGCTCCTGCGCGAACTCGGGCTGTACCCGGGTCAAGAACTGGTGATGATGCGGCTGTGGACCGAAGGCCCGCAGCGGCAGGTCGACCTGGTACGGATGCTGGAGTCCGAAGCTCCAACGGTCACCCGCACGATCGGACGTCTCGAGAAGGCCGGCCTGGTCTTCACGACACGGAGTCCCACCGACCGACGGTCGGTCGTCGTCACGGCCACCGAGGCGAGCCTGGCGCTGCGTGAGCGCGTCGAGCAGGCCTGGGCGATGCTGGAAGCCCGCACCGTGGGCACGTGGGACGAGCGCCGCCGGCAAGACGTCCTCGACGCGCTGCATGCTCTGGAAGCCAACCTGGCCGAAGGTCCCGACGAAGGCTAGGCCCGCGCCGGGCTGCCCGGCCTGATGCTGCCGTACCAGCGCTTGGCCACCGGCACGACCCGCTCCAGCGGCAGGAACGCCAGCCAACACACCACGGTCGGCAGGAAGTGGATGCCCAGCGCCAGGTACGTCATCAGATGGAAGCCGAGGAACATCGCCACGGCCGCGTACAGCGCGCGGCGGCGGAGGAAGAGGACGACCGGGGACAGGAACTCGATGATGAGCAGTCCCCACTGGGCGATGATCAATACCCACGGGTAGTCGGTCAGCCAGCGGAACATGTCCGAGCCGCGACGCATCAAGGCCCAGATGAACACCGCGCCGTTGGCCCAGGTGGCTGGGGATCCGCTGCGCACCCACTTCACGACGGCGGAGTAGAAGTAGGTCGCGATGGTGGCCACCTGGATGCACCGGAACGCCCATCCGGCAGCTTCGCTGGAGTCGCGTTCACCGAATCGGGCGCGCCCGATGGTCGGCAGTACGGCGACGGCGACCATCAAGGCCAGGTGGTCGTGGGAGACGTAGCCGTAGCCCTGACTGATGATCATCCACTCGAAGTACGCGACGGCGACGGTCCAGCCGGCGACACGGGGTAGGTATCCCGTCGCGGCCACCAGCGCGGCCACGATGATGACGATCTGCAGCGTCTGTGCCAATGCCACGGTCGGCTCGGGCAACGGCAGTACCCGCCCGATGAGTGTCGGCTGGTAGAACTGCGGCGCGTACGCCATCGGGATGACGTCATCGGTGAGGAAGAAGATGTCGTAGAGCACGAACAGGTAGATGGCCACCCGCAGCACCGCGACTCGCGCCAGCGGCACCGGCGAGCACCACCAGTTCACGACCGCTCCGCCGGCCCGCGTGAGCGAGCTCATCGGCGTACCTCCCATGTCGTGAGCTCCTCGACGGTCGGTTCGCCTATCTTGAGGCCGTCTTTCAGCTGCGTGGTCTCACGCAGGACGTAGAACGCGGTGTACTGGTCAGCGTCCGGGTGCAACTCGGCCCAGGCGTCAGCCAACCCCTGCAGTAGGGACGGGTCGTCGATGATCCGGTCGAGCTGGGACTCGATGTCGGCGCGGCCGACGCCGACGCCGTCCTTGTGCAGCGGCACCCGGACGTGGTCGCCGCTGACGGTGTCGGCCATGATGTAGGTCGACCGGACAGCTCCGTCCATGTCTCGTGGCGTGGCGTATTGCGAGAGCGACCCGAGCGGAAAGTAGTCGTTGGTGTCGTGTATTTGGCCCAGGGTCAGAATGGCCAGGGCGACGAGCGTCACGCCGAGTCGCCACGAAACCCCCACCCGCGAGATTCGCCGGACGGTTGGTTCGGAAGTCACAGTGCAGGAGTATACGCACGCGCGCCATACCGAGTATGCACCTCACCAGCGCTTGCACTCGACCTTGGAGAGTGCTAAACACGGTATTAGCACTCTCGAGGTGAGAGTGACAGGAACTTCGGATCGACGAGACCGTGGAACCCCGGTGACAGGAGCCGGGTGTCGCCACGGTCGTCCGTCGCGGGCGTCGACCGGACCATCCACCCGCTATGGGAGGACCAGGAACCCATGCCAAAGATGATCACCTTTGACGAAGAGGCACGGCGTGGCCTCGAGCGCGGCATGAACACTCTCGCCGACGCCGTCAAGGTCACCCTCGGCCCCCGGGGCCGCAACGTCGTTCTCGAGAAGAAGTGGGGCGCCCCCACGATCACCAACGATGGTGTGTCCATCGCCAAGGAGATCGAGCTCGAGGACGCGTGGGAGAAGATCGGCGCCGAGCTCGTCAAAGAGGTCGCCAAGAAGACCGATGACGTTGCCGGTGACGGCACCACGACGGCGACCGTGCTCGCTCAGGCTCTTGTCCGTGAGGGCCTGCGCAACGTCGCTGCCGGTGCCAACCCGATCGCTCTGAAGGCCGGCATCGAGAAGGCCGTCGAGGCCATCTCCGAGCAGTTGCTCACCGGTGCCCGTGAGGTCGAGACCAAGGAGCAGATCGCCGCCACCGCGTCGATCTCGGCTGGTGACCCGCAGATCGGCGAGCTGATCGCCGAGGCCATGGACAAGGTCGGCAAGGAAGGCGTCATCACCGTCGAGGAGAGCAACACCTTCGGGCTCGAACTGGAGCTCACCGAGGGTATGCGCTTCGACAAGGGCTACATCTCGGGCTACTTCGTCACCGACGCCGAGCGTCAGGAGGCCGTGCTCGAGGACGCCTACATCCTGCTGGTCGAGTCGAAGATCTCCAGCGTCAAGGACCTGGTGCCGCTGCTGGAGAAGATCATGCAGGCGAACAAGCCGCTGCTGATCATCGCCGAAGACGTCGAGGGCGAGGCCCTGGCCACCCTCGTGGTCAACAAGATCAAGGGCACGTTCAAGTCCGTCGCCGTCAAGGCTCCGGGCTTCGGCGACCGCCGCAAGGCCATGCTGCAGGACATCGCCATCCTCACCGGTGGCCAGGTCATCAGCGAGACCGTCGGCCTCAAGCTCGAGAACGCCACGGTCGACCTGCTCGGGCAGGCCCGCAAGGTGGTCGTCACCAAGGACGAGACGACCATCGTCGAGGGCGCCGGTGACGCGGACCAGATCGCCGGCCGGGTCAGCCAGATCCGTGCGGAGATCGAGAACTCCGACAGCGACTACGACCGCGAGAAGCTCCAGGAGCGCCTGGCCAAGCTCGCCGGCGGCGTCGCCGTCATCAAGGCGGGCGCGGCCACCGAGGTCGAGCTCAAGGAGCGCAAGCACCGCATCGAGGACGCGGTGCGCAACGCCAAGGCAGCCGTCGAGGAGGGCATCGTCGCCGGTGGTGGCGTCTCGCTCATCCAGGCCAGCCAGGCCGCGTTCGAGAAGCTCGAGCTCGAGGGCGACGAGGCGACCGGCGCGAACATCGTGAAGGTCGCAGTTGACGCTCCGCTCAAGCAGATCGCCATCAACGCCGGCCTCGAGGGCGGCGTCGTGGCGGAGAAGGTGCGTAACCTGACTCCTGGCCACGGCCTCAACGCCGCGACCGGCGAGTACGTCGACATGCTGGAAGCCGGCATCAACGACCCGGTGAAGGTGACCCGCTCGGCGCTGCAGAACGCTGCGTCGATCGCCGGGCTGTTCCTCACCACCGAGGCCGTTGTCGCCGACAAGCCGGAGAAGGCCGCAGCACCTGCTGGCGACCCGACCGGCGGCATGGGCGGGATGGACTTCTGAGTCCGACTCGCTGCTGAGTACGTCCACGAGGGCGGTCACCCGATCCGGGTGGCCGCCCTCGTGCTCGTCATGGCAGTGCGCCCAGCGCGGCGACGGTGATGCCTGACTTCTCGCACACCCACTGCGGTTCCGCGCCGAGCTCAGGTTCGATGCGCAGCTCGTGTGTGGTCGTCTCGTCGCACGACCGGCACCGTGGCCAGCGCCCCAGGCCGGCGTCGAGCAGTCGGTCCTGCACGTCCTGGGCCAGTTGGCCCGCGACGAAGTCCGCGCCGTCCGGCCACTGCTCGACCCACCAGCGCCGCTGCGACACCGCCGCGTCCAGGGCGTCCACCGCTGCGGGGACGTCGAGTCGGCGCGCGCCGAGGTCGCGCAGGACCAGAGCCCGCGCCGCCAGCATGACATCGTCGACCACGATGTCGATGGTGCCAGGTCACTGGCACACTGTGCATGTGCGCCCGCTCCTGGAAGTCATTGCCCTCGGCCCCGGCGACGCGCCGGGCGCCGTCGACGGCGGCGCCGACCGCCTCGAGGTGGTCGCCGACATGGACGCCGACGGACTGACGCCCTCGGTCGACACCGTCCGTGATCTCAAGCGCGCCTGCGACCTGCCGTTGCGCGTGATGCTGCGAGCCAACGACGGGTTCACCACCAGCGGCTCGGAGCTGGAACGGCTCAAGATGGCCGCCTACCAGCTGGCCCGGGCGGGCGCCGACGGCTTCGTCCTCGGGTTCCTCGGCCTCAACGCCGAAATCGACGTGGAGGCCACGCTCGCTCTGGTGGACGAGCTCGACGGAATGCCGTGGACGTTTCACCGTGCGATCGACCATGCGCTCGACCATGACGCCGCCTGGGAGGTGGTGCCAGGCCTGCCGGGCCTGGACGCCATCCTGACCGGGGGGTCGGCCCGGGGCGCCGCATCGGGGCTGGACGAGTTGTGCAGCCGTGCCGCGACGTCGCCGCAGGCGGCCGAGCTGATCATGGCTGGCGGCGGGCTCGAGGCCGACCATGTGCCATGGCTGGCGCGGGCGGGGGTGCGCCGGTTCCACGTCGGCAGGCGGGTCCGCCCGGGTGGGTCGTGGAAGGCCTACATCGACGCGGATCTCGTGCGGTCGTGGCGCACACTCGTCGACGACGCCGTGGCAGCAGCCCTGTGAGGTGCGCCCGGTGATCCTCGTCGATTCACCGACCTGGCCTGGTCATGGCCGGTTGTGGTCGCACCTGGTGTCCGACGAGTCGCTGGACGAGCTGCACGCCTTCGCAGCCGGCATCGGCTTGCCGCGGCGTAGTTTCGACGGCGACCACTACGATCTGCCGGCATCGATGCACGCCGCGGCGCTGGAAGCAGGCGCACGGCACGTGAGCACCCGCGAGATCGTCACCCGGCTGCACGCAGCGGGGCTGCGCACGCGAAAGAGCCGGCGGTGATGGAGTCACGACGGTGAACCTGACCGGAGCCGCAACTCCGGCAGGTCGTTCGTGTAGACGAGCACTTCACCCCAGTCGCCGCTGATCCGCCAGTGGTCGTCGACGCGGTCCATCTGGTCGATGTTGCCGAGGTCGACCTCGCCCGAGGCGTCGGTGTACGGCGTGGCCGCCCGGCTGATCCACTGGACCGCGGACGTGTTCGGGAAAATCAACTGGGCATCGGCGTAGCAGTATTGTTCGCCCGGCTTCGGCGGGGTGTAATCGGGATGCTGCTCGGTGAGTACCGCCTCGATGGTGAAACTGAGTGCGTCGGCGTCCTCGGTGATGTCGAGGACGAAGCTGTCTTCCAGGTAGACGTCCCCCAGGGCAGGGACCTCCGAATAGTGCATCGTCACCAGTCCCAATCGATCGGTGTGTGGTTGTTGGGGCTCTTCCGAGTGACCGGATTACCGAAGGGGTCGGTGCGCTGACCGGTATGGTCCCGGATCTCCACGTGGGGATGCCCGCTGCCGGGTGCCCTGGGGCTGCCCTTCTTGAGCGTCAACCGCACGATGCCATTCTCGTCGGTGAATTTCAGCGGACCGTTCTCGGTCTGCGAGCGGGTCCATCCCTGCGCTTGGGCCCAGATGTCCAGTTCGCTGGCTTTCGGTGTGGCACCGCCGGTGAAGTAGTCGCCGACATTCGGCTTGAGGATGGGCACGTCCGCCGCCTCGTCTGCAGCTCGCAACGCCTTCAGTTCGTCGGCGGTGAGCGCGCGGCGGGTCCATTTCCCGCCGGTGGCGGTCCAACCAAGGAACGGAACCATCCCCGCGGCGGACAGCCCTGAGTCGATGACGTTGCCTTCGGCGGCGTACCAGATGGCGTTGACGGCGTCGGCGGGCTCGCCGATGATCGGAATCAGGCCGAGCCCGTCGAGGACCAGGTGGCCGATGTCGGACAGCCAGTTTCCGTCGTCCCGCCGGTCCTCGATCTCCTCGCCCTTCATCGTCACGATGTCCTGGGCGTCGGAGGCGATGTCCGCACTGACGAGGTCACCGCCCTCGAACGGCGTCATCGCCGTGGCCATGGCCGATTGAGCGCCGGCGCCGTCGTCCACCGGCCACTTGCGGCGCGCGATCAGGTACTCCATGAACGCGTTGACGTCGGACTTCTTGCCGTCGGACTCGATCTCGACGGTGTCGCCGTGGCCGAAGAGCTCGTGGCCCGCCTCGGGATTGCGTCCAACAGCTTCCAGGATGCCGGCCAGCGGGTCGTAGTACTCGGTGTAGCCGGTGGGGGCGCCGTCGTCGTCGCCGTGGACCGGGTCGACCGCGCCGTACATCTCCGACGACAGCCCCCCGGAGACGCGTTCGCGCCACATGCCCTCGCGGTCGTACTCGCGCTCGTAGTCGTAGACGCCTTGCGCGAGTGTGGTGAGGAAGTCCTTCGACCAGGTGCCGCGGGACACCACCAAGCCCAGCGCGCTGGCCTGGCCGGGCGTCGCCTGCTCGTCGGTGATGGCCTCGAGCCACTGCTGGGCGTAGTCGCCGTCGAGCGCCAGATCACCGGTGTTCTGGGTAGCCAGGCCGAAGGTGGTGCCCATGTCGTCGAGGAGCGACTCGTAGGCGGTGTCGAACTCCTCGACGTCCTGCCGGTCCCGCTCGGTCAAGGCATGCCGCGCCAGGTGGCGGCGCTCGGACGAGAGATCGAGGACGACCTCGGAGACCTTCTCGGGGCTGACTTTCTCCGCCAGGCGCTGGGCGAAGTACGGATCGGTGGCGTTGTCGGCCAGCAGTTCGACGAGTTCGTCGGAGGGAGTGCCGCCCATGTCGTCCATGAGTTCGGCGGCACGGTCAGCGCGCTCACGCGCCTCAGCCGGCGTCGCGGTGGAGATCTTGCTTTCGTCGATCTCGGCGAACGTCTGCGGCCCCGGCTTCTGCGCTTCGACGTGCCGGGCCAGCGCGAGGCGACGCCGGAGGCCGGGAAGCTCGTCGTCGATCCACGTATTGACGCCGTCGACGTTCTTCAGCGCGTCGGTCGAGAGCCAGACGTCTTCGAGGTTGTATCGCAGCCGCCCAGCTCGATCCGACAGCTCGGCGGATGCCTTTTCCATGGCCTTCACGAGGTCGGCCATATGGCCCAGATCGATCGACGCGACGGCCATCTACAGGTTCCTCCAACGCGTCTGCCAGGCATTCGGCTCTACCGTTTTCGGCTGGCCCTCGATGGCGTCGCTGAACTCCTGCATCACGGCCTCGCCCGCATCGTTCAGTGTTCTCACGTGGCCGGTCAGCTCGGCGTAGAAGTCGTCGGCCGTTGAACTCACCCACGCGCTGTTGTCCATGGCGGTCACGGCGTCAGCCAGCTCGCTGGCGATCTGCTCGGCGTCGTCGCGGGAGAGCCCCCGCCGGGTTGCGATAGTGGCGCGGTACGGGTTCGGGAAACTGCCTTCCTCGTCACCGTCTGACACGACCGCACACACCTCCTCGGTGACGGGCCAACCGGTACGTTCGACGTTCGTGGCTACTCTCGCATGCCAGTGGGCTCAGGCCATCCTCCGGGCTCGCAGCTCGCTGAGTTCGGCCTGCATGTTGTGCCGAGCGCGGGTCGCCCAGGCGCGTCCCCCGGTGCGGGTCCGGAACAGCGGATCGGCGGTGAGCAGCCGCTCGAGCACCGCGATCCGCCCGGTGGCGAAGTCCGCGTCACCGACATGGGCGTAGTCCTGGCGGACGGCCGCGGTGTAGGCCGCGTACTGCTCCGGCGAGCCGCCGAGCACCGACAGGTCGGCGTCGCACAGGACCGCGCCGTCAGCGTCGCCGGGCGCTGGGTCGTGCGTGCGGGTCAGCAGCACCAGCCGGACGACCTCGTCGACGGTGTCGGCGGGCAGCTCGAGCCGGGCGAGCATCTCGCGGGCGAGCTCGGCGCTGGCCTCCTCGTCCGCGCCGGGTCGGCCTTCGTAGACGGCATCGTGGAACCACGCGGCGAACCGGACGGCGGTCAGGTCGCGGGCCTCCGGGGCGAGCACGTCGACGGCGTGGAGCACGGCCGTCAGGTGCGTGGTGTCGTGATAGTGCCGGTGCGGCTCCCGCCAGCGCCGGAGCAGCTCGGCACCGGCCTGCCCGGCCGCCGGTGACGTTCCGGCGAGGGTGCGCCAGCGATGCTCGAGGTCGTCCATTCACCCATCCTCGCGGTAGAATGGTCTCAAGCACAGGGTTCCGTGCGCGCTTGAGAGGTGGGGAGGCGCGCACGTCGTGCTACCCGGAGAACCTCGTGTCGCCCGTTTCGTCGTACCGCCGCCTGTTTCGGCTGGCCGGCCTCACCTACGTCGTCATCGCCTTTCTCGGTCGGCTTCCGCTGGCCATGAGCCAACTCGGCACCCTGCTGCTCGTCTCGACGGCCACCGGCCGCTACAGCCTGGGTGGCCTGGCCGCTGGAGTCCTGGCCATCGCCAACGCTGTCGGGGCGCCGGTCGCGGCCGGCATCGCCGACCGGGTGGGGCAACGGATCGTCGTGCTGGTCCAGTCGATCGCCGCAGGGCTCGCCCTGGCCGGGCTGGTCACCGCCGTGCGCCTCGGCGCACCCACGGCCGTCCTGGTCGGTGTGGCGGTCATCGCGGGGCTGTCGATCCCCCAAGTCGGTCCGCTCGCGCGAGCGCGGTGGCGCCCGATCACCAGCGACGCCGGTGCCGGCCGCGAACGGTTGGTGGATGCTGCGTTCTCCTACGAGGGCGCTGCGGACGAGGCCTCGTTCATGCTCGGCCCGGCCCTGGTCGGGGCGGTCGCGGTGGTCCTCGATCCTGGCGCCGCGTTGCTCGTCGCCGGCGCCTTGCTGGTCGTGTTCGGGTCGTGGTTCGCGCTGCATCCCACGGCGAAACTGGCGCACGCACGCAAGCCCGCCGGCTCCGGTGCCCGGGTGCGGTTCGTGACGCCGGCGTTCGTCGTGCTCGGGGTGGCGCAGCTGTTGATCGGTGTGGTGTTCGGCGCGACCCAGACCGGCGCGACGGTGCTGGCCACCGCCGAGGGCCGACCTGGTCTCGCGGGCCTGGTGCATGCCTTGCTGGCCGTCGGCAGCGTGCTGGCCGGCCTCGCGGTCGCCGGGCTGCCCGCGAGGTTCCGCTACGAGCAGCGAATCCTCGTCTTTGCCGGCGGCCTCGTCCTCTTGTCCGCGCCACTGCTCGCGGTGACCACGCTGGGCGGGCTGGTGCCGGTCGTGCTGGCGCTCGGGTTCGTCATCGCGCCGTACATGATCAGCGTGTTCGTGCTGGCCGAGCAGATCGTGCCGCTACGGCGCGTGGGCGCGGCGTTGACCGTGCTGGCCGGGTCGACGGGCATCGGCTACGCCGTCGGGTCGGGCCTGGCCGGACGGCTCGCCGACGCCGGTGGGCACCGCCCGGCGTTCGCGGTGACCGTGGCTGCGGCGGTCCTCGCGGTGATTCTGGCCGCGACGTTCCGTCGGCGGCTGGCCTCGGCGCGGTCACGGGCCAGCGCGGCTCGTCTTCAGCGCTCGGCGGCCAGTTCCGACGGCAACGGCTCGGAATGGACGATCGTGAGCGACGACACGGCGCGGGTGAGCACCACGTAGAGCCGGCGCAGGCCACTGGACTCAGCCGCGACGATACGCGCGGGTTCGACGACGACCACGTGGTCGTATTCCAGGCCTTTGGCCAGAGTCGCCGGGACCACGGTGACCCTGGCGTCGTCGGCGAGATCACCGAAGTCGATTCCGGCGGCGGTGAGCCACGCGGCGACGTCAGCGACATGATCGTCGGCGGCGATGACGCCCACCGAGCCGAGCCGGTCGGTGGCGGCGGCGACCCCGGCCACCACGGCCTTGGGTAGCGCGTCACCGGCATCGACGATCTCGAGTTCCCCGCGATTGGACCGCACCGGCTCCGGCGGTGCGATGCCGGGCGCGATCGTCGGCAGCAACGCCGACGCGAACTCGACGACCGCCGCCGGCACCCGATAGCCCCTGCGCAGCACTTCCAGGTGCGCATCCTGCTGGCCCAGGTGCCGCAGCGCCTCCGGCCAGGACGGCGTCGCCCACGGGGTGGTGCCCTGGGCGATGTCACCCAGCACCGTCAACGACGCGCCGGCGGCACGCCGTCCGACGGCCCGCAGTTCCATGGGGGACAAATCCTGCGCCTCGTCCAGGACCACGTGCCCGACACCGGGGCGGCGTTCGACCGCCGCGCGGGCCTCGTCCACCAGGACGGCGTCGGCATGCGACCACCGTGCTGATTTCGGGCCCCGGGCCGGACGTGCCCAGCGCAACAGTTCCTGCTCATCCGGGGTCAAGACCCCCTCTGCGGCTCGGGCCAGCACGTCCGGCTCGCCGAGGAGGCGCATGACGATGCGGACCGGATCGACGGCCGGCCAGATGGCATCGACGTATGCCTTGACCGGTTTGGATCGGGCGATGGCGTTCTGGACCCGGTCGTCGGTGATCTCACCGGCGGCCTCCATGCGCAGCAGGACCCGGTGGGCCAGCCGTTGGGCCAGCAGAGCTCTGGTCGTCGCGTAGGCGTTGCCGCGCGCACGCAACAGCTCGACGGCCTCGTTGACCTCGTGGACCGGTACGCGCCATCGGCGGGCACCGCGCGGAACGTAGAGCGTTTCGTCCGGCTCACGCAGGTGGGCCCAGATCGCGTTCGAGATGACCTCGGCCATCCGGGCGTCACCCTTGAGCGCGGCCACCTCGGGCGGGTCGACGGCACGGACGGGCACGGTCTCGACCAGCTCGGCGACGGTGACCTGCCGGACGTCGACCTCGCCCAGGGTGGGCAACACCTGCGCGATGTAGTGCAGGAACGCCTGGTTCGGGCCGATCACCAGCACACCGGTGCGCGAGAGGCGGTCGCGGTAGGTGTGCAGCAGGTAGGCGGCACGGTGCAGGCCGACTGCGGTCTTACCGGTACCGGGCGCACCCTGCACGCACACCGTCCGGTCGAGCTCCGTCCGCACGACCTCGTCCTGTTCGGGCTGGATCGTGGCGACGATGTCGCGCATCGGGCCGACGCGCGGGCGCTCGATCTCTTCGGTGACGATGCGGCTGGTGACGTCGGCCTCGTCGACGTCGAGCAGGTGTTCATCCTCGTAGGAGGTGAGCTCTCCGTCGGCGAAGCCGTACCGGCGCCGGAGCACCACACCGAGCGGGTCACGCCGGGTGGCCCGGTAGAAGGCTCGGGCGACGTCGGCCCGCCAGTCGATGACCATCGGGTCGCCGTTGGAATCCATGACGTGGCGACGGCCGACGTAGAAGGTGTCGGATGCGCGTTCGTCCGTCGAGGCGTCGACGGTGTCGATCCGGCCGAAGAACAGTGGCACCGACGGGTCGTCCTCGAGCGCCTTCGCGCGCCGGTACAGCGCTGCCTTCAGGTACTCGGTGGACACCTGGTTGCCGCCCTGGGCCTGCAGCGCCAACGTGTGCACGCGCATGGCGCGCAAATCCGCGCGCGAACGGCGCAGGTGTTCACGTTCAGCACCGAGGACGGCGTCGGACGAGGGCGCACCGGTGGACATGCAAGGCCTCCTGGGGCTCGACGGAACAGACGGTCATTCCGACGGCCCGGAGGCACCCGGTCCGGTCGTGAAGAGCGCAAAAGCTTAACCGGATGTGACAAACAGGTCAAACGTCGGCTTGGCGCGTAGGCGTCGTTGCTGGTCGCTATAATGACGCCGATGATCACGCGAGCTTGTCTTCCCGCCGTGCTGGCTGCAGCAGTGGTGTTGTCCCTGACGGCGTGCGGTGACGACGAGCCGGTAGCCGACTCGATCCCGACCACGGATCCCACGAGCGAGCCCACGCCCACCGAAGACTCGACCGCCGCCGCGGTCGCCGAGGTCGAAGCTGCTTATCAGGAGTACTGGGACGTCGTCGTGGCGGCGCACAACTCCGGCAAAGACTCCTATGCCGAGCTCAAGACCGTGACCAACGAGAAGGTCGCTCAGCTGCACGTCGCCCAGATCCGCGGCATGCGCGAGGACCACATCACCCGCGACGGGGCGCCGGACATCGGTACCCCGCAGGTCAGCGTCGACGGCGACACCGCGCGCGTGCAGAGCTGCGTGGACGAACACAGCTGGAACGTCTATTACAAGGAAGAACTGGCCGAGCAGGAAAGTGATCCACAGCCGCGCGTGTTCGACTTCGAGCGAGTCGACGACCACTGGGTCGTGGTGGACCGTGTGAACAAGGACGAGGCGACCATCGAATGTTGAGGCATCGGTTCGGCACCGTCGGGATGTTGCTGGCGGCCGCGCTGCTCGCGACGTCACTGTTCGCCGCTTTCTCACCCGCCGCGCACGCCGACGAACGATGCTGGCTCG
>NZ_DAHVSH010000114.1:0-14759 GCF_027324685.1 Haloactinopolyspora sp. | reverse complement strand
GTCGGCTGCTCGCAGGGCCGCCGACACGGTCCGGGGTGAGCGCGGCGATGATGGAGCTTCGACGGCAACGCCTTCGGCTGACGAGAAGGCATCGGGGTCGACGTCGTCGGCGTCGGCGAAGAAGGTTGCTGCGAAGAAGGTGCCGGCCGCGGCGAAGAAGACCCCCGCCAAGAAGGTTCCCGCGAAGAAGGTTCCCGCGTCGGCGACGAAGGCTCCTGCGGCGAAGAAGGTTCCGGCGGCGAAGAAGGCACCGGCGACGACGGAGACGAGCTCGGCCGCCAAGGCTCCGCTGAAGAAGGGGACCATGCCGGCGAAGAAGGCACCGGTGAAGGCTGCGCCCACGGCGGAGGCGGCTCCGGCGAAGAAGGCAGCTCCGGCGAAGTCCGCGGCGCCGGTGAAGTCCGCGGCCAAGAAGGCAGCTCCGGCGAAGTCCGCGGCCAAGAAGGCGGCGCCGGCGAAGTCCGCGGCCAAGAAGACCGCTCCGGCGGATTCATCGTCGAAGTCGTGACTCGGTTCGGCGATCATGAGTAGGTAGCGGCGTTATCGCGCCGTGGGTGACTCATGATCTTCGCGGGGGAGCGCCGCGAGCGCCTCATGATCGGCGGTTGGTAGCGGTCGTGTGCGGTGCGACGGGCGGTTTAGGCGGATTCGTCGTCGGAGTCGTGACTCGGTTTGGCGATCATGAGTAGGTAGCGGCGTTGTTGCGCCGTGGGTGACTCATGATCTTCGCCCGGAACGCCGCCGGTGACTCATGATCGTCGGCCACGCCGCTGCATCGGCCACCAACGCAACACCGAACCAGCGCCGCCGCCGCGCCACCAGGTGCGACCGCGCCGCCGCCTCACCGGACGTTGTCGAGCTGCGCCACGGCGGCCTGTGTATGGGGCCCGAGGCCCAGGCGGGTGGCGTCCCACAGGTCGACGGCGGTGTCGACGTCGCGGCGTACCGAGGGAATCGCCGCCACGTCGAGTTCGACCGCGCCGGCTTCGCGGTGAGCCGCCCGCGACCGTCCGCCGAAGCGCGGCTCGAACGGCGAACCGGATGCACAGGCGTAGAGCGTCGTTCCCACGCCGGCCACATCGGCGACGAACGACACCGGATGCTCGGATGCGGCACCAAGCGCCTGCTCGAGTTCGGCCGGGCGCAGCGCCGGAAGGTCGGCCGACAGGGCGGCGACGGGTGCGTCGGGCCGGCGTGCGCGTACTTCGGCGGCGCCATGCCGCAAGGCCGCGTTCAGACCTGCGTCGGGCGCGTCGGCCACGACGAGCGCCCCGAGCGACCGGAGCCGCTGGGCGGATTCGTCGTCGTCGGTCACCACGGTCACGTCTTCGACCAGCGCACACGCCAACGCGGCCGCGGCGGTGTCGGCGGCGAAAGCGCGTGCGATGTGCGGACGCAGCTCGCCGACCGTGTCAGCCAGGCGCGTCTTGGCGAACTCCGGCCGCTTCACCGGGATCACGAGGGACCAAGGCAGGGTTGTCGGCATCGTGTGTCAGTCTTACGCATGGTGCCCGCTCCCGCACCGGCGCCCTGCGACCAATCAGTCCAACGCCTCGACTCGACGCCGGCGCGGCACGCGGGTGAAACTGTCCCGGCCCGCAACTCGTACGGTATTCGCACCACATGATTCAGCAATCATTTGCACCACTTGCACCGCGGGCCGGGATCTGAAGGAGGATTCGTGGCGGATCGAAGGCGTCGACGACACGCTGGGGCGGGGCTCGCCTTCCGGGCCATCGCGTTCGTGCTCCGCCCGTTCCTCATGCTCATCACGCGGCGAAACTGGACCGGAGGCGAGCACATCCCGCCGCCAGGCACCGGCGTGGTCGTCGCGGCCAACCACATCTCGCACTTCGATCCGCTGACGTTCGCGCACTTCCTCTGGGACCACGGTCGCGCCACGCGGTACCTGGCCAAGGAGGGCGTGTTCCGCATTCCCGTGGTCGGCCGGATCGTGGCGGCTGCGCGGCAGATCCCGGTCTTCCGGGAATCGCGCGACGCCTCCCAGGCGTATCGAGCCGCAGTCGATGCCGTCAACGCCGGTGAGCTCGTGGCCATCTACCCCGAGGGCACCATCACGCGCGACCCCGGCATGTGGCCGATGGTCGGCAAGACCGGCGCCGCCAGGATCGCTCTGGAGACCGGCTGCGACGTCATCCCGGTCGCTCAGTGGGGTGCGCACGAAGTGCTCGCGCCCTACAGCAAGCGGCCGCGGCTGTTTCCCCGGAAGGTCATGCACGTCAGCGCCGGGCCTCCGGTCCAGCTGGACGATCTGCGCGGCGTCGCGCTGACCGCGGAGATCGTACGTCGGGCCCAAGACCGCATCGACGACGCCATCACGGCGCAACTGGCCGCCATTCGCCACGAGTCCGCGCCGCAGCGACGCTTCGACGTCCGTGCCGCCGGATTGCCGCCCATCGGCGATCCCACCGTTCCCCGCCAGCTGGATCAGCCCGAACGCCCCAACACTGCGGACCAGGCGGAGCCCACCTCTGACGAGGAGATGTCCTGATGCGCGCTGCGGTGTTCGGTGCCGGCTCGTGGGGGACGGCCTTCGCGCTGGTGCTCGCCGATGCCGGTGCGGACGTGGTGATGTGGGGGCGGCGCGCTGAACTGTGCGATGCCATCAACACCAAGCGGGTCAACGTCGACTACCTGCCCGACATCACGCTGCCCGCCACGATCCGTGCCACCCATGACCCCGCCGAAGCCGCGGCTGGTGCCGATCTGGTGGTGCTCGCCGTACCGTCGCAGTCGCTACGGATGAACCTCGTCGAGTGGGCGCCGCTGCTGCCGTCGTCAGCGGTGCTGGTGAGCCTGATGAAAGGGGTCGAGCTCGGCACGGCCAAGCGGATGAGCGAGGTGATCGACGACGTGACGGGCGTGGGTCCAGGGCGCATCGCCGTCGTCACCGGTCCGAACCTGGCCGGCGAGATCGCCCAACGCCAGCCCGCCGCCAGCGTCGTCGCAGCAGCCGACGAATCGCTGGCCAAGCGGGTGCAGCAGGCGTGTCATTCCCCGTCGTTCCGCCCGTATACGAACACCGACGTCGTGGGCGCGGAGCTCGGCGGCGCGGTCAAGAACGTCATCGCGCTGGCGGTGGGCATGGCCGCCGGGCTGAACTTCGGCGACAACGCTCGGGCGAGCGTCATCACCCGCGGGCTGGCCGAGACCGCCCGCCTCGGCGCGGCTCTCGGCGCGGATCCGTACACGTTCTCGGGTCTGGCCGGGCTCGGCGACCTGGTCGCGACGTGCTCGTCGCCACTGTCGCGCAATCGTTCCTTCGGCGAGAAGCTGGGGCGCGGGTTGAGCGTGGACGAGATCACCGCGGGCTCCCGGCAGGTCGCCGAAGGGGTCAAGTCGTGCGAATCCGTACTCGACCTCGCCGCGCGGCGCGGCGTCGAGATGCCGATCGTGGACCACGTCACTCGCGTCGTGCACGGCGAACTCACTCCGGTGCAGATGCTGCGATCGTTGTTGTCTCGCACCGCCAAACCGGAACGGCACGGGCATTAGGCATAGTAGGGTCGCGCCGATGAACACCACCGCAACCGGGCGCCGTATCCGTATCGCGCTGATTTTCGGCGGCCGGAGCTCCGAGCACGAGATCTCCTGTGTCACCGCAGGCGGGGTGCTGGCTGCGCTCGATCCGCAGCGCTACGACGTGGTGCCGATCGGCATCACCACGAGCGGGCGCTGGGTGCTCACCTCCGGTGATGCTGAACAGCTGGCGATCACCGACGGGAAGCTGCCGCGCGTCGGCGACGAGGGCGGCACCGTGGTCATGCCGGGTCGTGGCGAGCTCAGCGTGCACTCGCCCGGTGAGGTGCCGCGCGCCCTCGGCGAGGTCGACGTCGTCTTCCCGCTGCTGCACGGGCCGTTCGGTGAGGACGGCACCATCCAGGGTCTGCTCGAACTGGCCGGCGTGCCCTACGTGGGCTCGGGCGTGCTGGCCTCGGCCGTCGGCATGGACAAGCACGTCATGAAGATCCTGCTGGCCGGAGCCGGACTGCCGGTCGCTCGCCACGTGCTCGTCGAGCCCTCGGACTGGAAACCGCAGCGCGACCGTGTGCTCGCCGAGGCCGCCGAACTGGGCCTGCCGGTGGTCGTCAAGCCGGCGCGGGCCGGCTCGAGCATGGGCGTGAGCAAGGTGCGTCATCTCGACGACCTCGACGACGCCGTCCTCGCCGCCCGTGAGCACGATCCGAAGGTGCTGGTCGAGCAGGCCATCGACGGTCGTGAAGTCGAGTGCGGTGTCCTCGAGGGCGTCGACGGCGGACCGCCGGAGGCCAGCGTCGTCGGCGAGGTCCGGTTCGACGACTCCCACGATCTGTACGACTTCCAGGCCAAGTACCTGCCGGGCGACGACGTCGGACTCGACATCCCGGCCGATCTGCCGGACGAGACGGCCGAGCGGGTGCGCGCGATGGCCGTGACCGCGTTCAAGGCGCTGTCGTGCGAGAGCCTGGCCCGCGTCGACTTCTTCCTGCGCGCCGACGGTTCCCTGGTGGTCAACGAGCTCAACACGATGCCCGGCTTCACGCCGACGTCGATGTTCCCGATGCTGTGGGCGGCCTCCGGGCTGGACTACCCGGCGCTGGTCGACCGGCTCGTCGCGACGGCGCTGCGCCGCCCTACGGGCCTTCGGTGATCGTTGGCGCTTTGTGGTCGCCCTGGCAACCACGAAGCGCCAACGATCACCGGTCGCGGGCGTACACAACGACGTCGAGGTCGTCGTGCCTCGCCTTCTCCCACTCGGTGAAGCCGAGCCTGCCCATCACCGCGATCGAGCGCAGGTTCTCCGGGACGGTGACCGAGATCAACCGCGGCAGCTCGAGCAAGCCGAACGCGCGCCGAACCCACGCCGTCGCCGCCTCGGTCGCGTAACCGTGACCCCAGGCCGCGCGGACCAGCCGCCAGCCGATTTCGACGTCGTCGGGATACCACCGGTGCCGGTTGAGCCCGGTCCAGCCCAGGAAGGCGCCGTCGTCGAGGCGGCACACGGCGCTGAGGCCGAAACCGTCGGCGGCGAAGCGCTCGGCGATGCGGGCCAGGGCGGCGTCGGAGGCGTCGCGGTCGAGGGGTCCGGTGGTGAAGTGCCGCATCACCTCGGGATCGGCGTTCATGGCTGCGAACGGCCCGGCGTCGTCGACGGTGAACGGGCGCAGCAGCAGCCGGTCGGTCGCCAGCAGCTCCGGTCGCCAGCGGAACCACTCGATCACGACGAGGGCGTCGTCGAGGTCGAATCCGGGGCGATGACGGCGAATCCGGTCGAGCTCGCCGGAACGGCGCCAGAAGTCCTCGTGCCCGCGACGCCAGTCGGCGGCATCGCGGAAGCCTTCGCCCTCGGCTCGCGCGATGGCGTCGTCGACGTCGGCGATCCGTCGTACCTCGACCTCGGTCACGTCGACGACACCGATCGATTCGTCCTGACGGTCGAGCAGGCGGTACAGGCCAGGAGTCGGCAGCGCCTCACCGTCGAGATCGTAGGAGGCCTTCAACGCCGTGGTGGCGGTCTTGTGGCCGGCGATCGTGGCTGCCACGAGCTGGTCGCGTAGGTCGCCGGAGGCCAGCTCGAACGATCGCATTCCGGTGACCCTACCGGGCGGGCACGGTCGCCAGGATCGCCGGGGCGAGGTCCATCAGCACGTCGGCCTCCGGCGCGTAGTCGTCAGGAATGGCGACTTCGACGAGGACCGCGCGGTCGGCGGCGGTGAAGAACTGTCCACCGTCGCCCGGCTCGACGAACCAGCCGACCCCGTCGATGTCGTGCAGCTGGGCGTCCGGGCGATAGGCAGCAGGCATGGCGACGCCACAGCGCAGCACGATGGGTGGATTGCCCCAGGCGGCGATAGTGGCAACGGGTGGGTCGACGTCACGACGGACGGCGTTGTCGAGGGTGTCGGGAAGCTCGGCGAGCAGGTCGGAGCACGTGTCGGCGCTGCCCGGCTGGACTTCATGCGGTTCGACGTCGACCGCGCCGAAACCGCACGAACTGAGCGCCACGGTGCCGAGGAGAGCGACGATCAGATGTGAACGACGGGACACGTCAGTGTACGGGTGATGCCTTCGACTCCCTGAACTTTGGCCACGACCAGTTTGCCCAGGTCGTCGACGTTGGTTGCTTCGGCGCGGACGATGACGTCATAGGGCCCGGTGACGTCCTCGGCGAGCGTGACACCATCGATGTCTGCGATCTGGCGTGCGACCTCGGCAGCTTTGCCGACCTCGGTTTGGATCAGGATGTATGCCTGTACCACCACGGCTTGCCCTCCCACGTCGTGCGTAGAGATGTGCGAGGGGCCAACTTACCGGTTCGATGATGAAATTGAGGGAGCAGGATGGCGGACAACATCGCCGACCTCGGTGAATTCGGCCTGATCGAGGCCGTCACCGCTCGCCTGCCGCAAGGCCCCGGGGTCCTGCTCGGCCCTGGTGACGATGCCGCGGTGCTGGCGGCGCCAGACGGGCGGGTGGTGGTGACGACTGACCTGCTCATCGAGGACCGCCATTTCCGTCGTGCCTGGTCAGAGGCGGTCGACGTCGGGCACAAGGCAGCGGCACAGAACCTGGCCGACGTCGTCGCCATGGGGGCGCGACCCACGGCGCTCACCGTCGGGCTGGGGGCTCCGGCGGACCTCCCGACGGCGTGGGCGCTCGGGCTCGCCGACGGCCTGCGCGGTGAGTGTGAGCCGTTGGACGTGTCGGTCGCCGGAGGCGACATGGTGGCCAGCGACGTGATCGTGGTGGCGGTGACGGCGCTGGGTGATCTGCAGGGCCGGGCGCCGGTGACGCGGGCCGGTGCGCGGGTCGGCGATCTGGTGGCGGTGTGTGGTCGGCTCGGCTGGTCGGAGGCCGGGTTCAGGGTGCTCAGCCGAGGCTTTCGCACTCCACGCGCTGTCGTCGAGGCGCATCGGCGTCCGCAGGTGCCCTACGACGCCGGGCCGGAGGCCGCGATGCTGGGTGCCACGGCCATGTGCGATGTGAGCGACGGGCTGGTCGCCGACGTCGGGCACATCGCCTCGGCCAGCGGCATGTTGATCGACCTCGACCCTGACGCTGTTGTCGTGGACGAGCCGTTGCAGCAGGTGGCCAGCGCACTCGGTGCGGATCCGGTGGAGTGGGTGCTGACCGGCGGCGAGGACCATGCCCTGGTGGCGACGTTCCCGGCCGGCACCGAGCTGCCGCAGCGATGGCGAGTGATCGGGACGGTCACGCAGGCCAGTGCGCCGGGACGGGTGCATGTGGGTGGTGAGGCGTACGGCGGCGGGTCCGGGCACGACCACTTCCGGCCCCACTGATCTGCGAGCTGATTCGCTGCGGTCGTCGGCGTTCACACCGCGTTACTGAGGTCCTTCGCGGTCATCGAGTCCGGACGTATCCGCAGCCAGGCCGTTCCCCGCGATCGCGGATCGTCATGGAGGTAACGGCGGAACCGCTCGTCCCAGGCCGTCTCGTCGGGGCCGAGGTAGCGTTCGAGCTTGCGGCGACCGCGCAACGTCGAACGGCTCGATGTCGGCCCGGCCGTGAGCGATGACCTGGTGAACGGTACCGGTGGCGAGATCGCACTCGTCCACCGTGATCGCCACCGCGGGGTCGGTGCGTCGCGACGGCTCACGTCATCGGCTCTCCTCTCGCCTCGGCAGGTGTGGCGACATCATGAAACCTCGACTGTGATCGAGGTCAAGCCGCGACCCGGCGACGGCGCCCATCCTGCCTGGCACGCTGAACTGTTCCACAAACGCGACATTTCGGGCGCGTCAACTCACTTTGAGCGTGCCACGTGGTCGCTTTCACCGTGCCATGCTCGCCTCGAACATGATCACTTGGGGCACTTCTGCCGTATTCGTGGGTTTCGCTGGGGAGATCGGGGTCGGTCATGCTGGTGTGAGCGGCCCATGCTCAAAAATCCGACGCGAAACCGGCCGGCGAACTCATTTGACGGCGCCTTCGACCATGCCGCGGATGAAGTGGCGCTGCAGGAACAGGTAGACCAGCACCACCGGAAGCGCCACGAGCACCGCACCGGCGGCGAGCAGCGACGTGCCCGAGGTGTACTGGCCCTGGAAGAACGCGAGCCCCAGCGGTGCGGTGCGCAGACTCTCGTCAGTGGCCATGACCAGGGGGATCAAGAACTCGTTCCAGGTCCACATGAACACCAACACGATCATCGTGGTGATGGCCGGGCGGCCCATCGGCACCAGCACCCGCCACAGGGTGCGCCAATGCCCCGCACCGTCGATGCGCGCGGCCTCGACGACCTCGCGTGAGCTGGACCGGAAGTACGCCCGCATCCAGAAGGTGCCGAACGCCACCGACTGGGCGACCTGAGGCATGACGATGGCCACGAGCGTGTTGGTCAGCCCGAGGGTGCGCAGGTCGAAGTAGAGCGCGACGACCAGCGCTTCGGCCGGCACCATGATGCCCAGGAGCAGCAGGTAGAAGATCACCTCGGAGCCGCGGAACTGCATGGTGCCGAAGGCGTAGCCGGCCAGGATGGAGAACACGGTCGACAGCGCCACCACCAGCACGGCCACGATCACGCTCGTGCGCATGTAGGAGCCGAACCGGCCCTGATTCCACGCGTCGGCGAAGTTGGCGAACTCCAGCGACCGCAGCGAGCCGCCGGCGCCGATGGCGTCCGGCGACAGCGCGGTGGCGAGGATCAGCAGGACGGGGAACAACGCGATGACCGCGAACAGGGCCAGCACGGCGTAGTTGGCGCTACGTTCGGTGCGCGAGATCATCGTTGTGCCTTCTCGCCGACTCGGTTGATCACGACGGTGACCAGGAACACGACAACGGTCAAGACGATGGCGAGCGCGGTGGCCGTGCCGACACGGCCGATCAGGAAGGCGTTGTTGTACACCTCGTACGACGGCACGGTGGTCTGCCGGCCGGGACCGCCGCTGGTCATGACGTACACGAGGTCGAACGTCTTCAGCGCGGCGATGACGGTCAGGGTGAGCGCGACGGACAGCTCGCCGCGCACCGACGGCAGCGTGATCGCGGTGAACTCGCGCAACCTCCCGGCGCCGTCGAGGCGAGCGGCCTCGTACAGCTCACGCGGGATCTTCGCCATGCCGGCCAGGAACAGGATCAAGCACAAGCCGGTGCCGATCCACGTACCGACCAGGCCCACCGACGGCAGCGCGGCGGTGTAGTCGCCGAGCCACGGGCGCGCCAACGCGTCGAGTCCGACCGCGCGCAACGCGCTGTTCAGCGGCCCCTGCGGCTCGTAGATCTGGCGCCACGCCACCGCCACGACCACCATCGGGATCACCTGCGGCAGGAACAGCACCACCCGGAAGAACCCGAGACCGGCCATCCGGGCCCGGCTCATCGTGGCCGCGAGCATCAGGCCCAGAGTGACCGGGATGATCGCATAGAACACGATCAGCACCAGAGCGTGCACGAAGGCGCCGCGCAGCGCGGGCTCGGTGAACACCGCCTGGTAATTCGCCAGTCCGGCCCACTCGGCGGTGCCGAGTCCGTCCCAGTCGTACAGCGAGAAAACCCCGCTGCGAATGAGCGGATACAACACGAACAGGGCGAAGACCGTGACCGCCGGCAGGATGTACAGGTAGGCGACTCGCCGCGGCTCGCCTGGTCGCCCCCGACCGCCCGGGCGGGCAGACGCCTGCTCCGCGGGCGGACGGGGGGTCGTACGTGGGACTGCCATCACTGGCTCGTGATCAACCAGTGGCCGCGGTGTACTCGGCCTCGAGCGTCTCGAGGAACTGCTGTGGGTCGGCCTGCCCGCTGAGCAGATCCTGGATCGCCGCGGTGATCGTGTCGTAGAACGTCTCGGTCGCGTAGTCGAGGTATGGCACCAGCAGATCGCGCTCGCCGGCTTCAGCCCACGCCTCGAACACCTCGGCCTGCAGGCCTTCGGCCGGCTGGTCGGCAGAGTCGACGACGGGGAGGTTGCCGGTCTCGGCGACCGTGGCCATGGCATCGGCACTGGTGATGAAGTTGATGTAGGCCGCGGCGGCGTCGTGGTTCTGGCCGTTCGCCGGAATCGCCCACGGGATGCTGATGCCGCCGGTGACGAGGTTCTCGCCGCTCGCGCCAGCAGGGGTGAGGACGAAGCCGACGTCGTCGCCCATGGTCTCGGTGAGATCGGCCACGAGCCACGTACCACCGGGGAAGAACACCCCGTCACCCTGGGCGAAGTTCTGCCACGCAGTGTCGTAGTCGATGCCGTTGAATCCCTCGGTGAAGTAGCCGGCCTCGACCCAGGACACGATCGTCTCGGCGGCGGTGACGTTGTCGTCGGAGGTCCACGAGGAGCCCGGACGGCCGAAGCCGAGGTCACGGATCGTCTCGGCGTCGACGAACTGGTTCTGGACGAACCCGAACTCGTGAATGCCCGCCCACGGCTCGGAGTTGCCGAACTGGATGGGCGTCTCACCCGCATCGCGGGCAGCAGCGAGGATCGCCTCGAGTTCCTCGGTGGTCTCCGGCGGCTGCATGCCGAGCTCGTCGAGCTTGCTCTTGCTGTAGAACAGCCCGACGATCTCGCCCATCTGCGGCAGGCCGTACAGCTGCCCCTCGCCGTAGACCGACCCGTCGTCGCTGTACGACGCCAGGGCGCGGATCGAAGCCGGGAAGCGGTCGGTCCAGCCATAGGCCTCGGCGTACGGGTCGAGCGGGACCAGCAGGTCCGAGGCCACGTACTGGCCCATCTCCGGGCGGCCGTTGTTGGCTTGGACGACGTCAGGTGCATCGTCGCCGGACAGCGCCAAGCGCAGCGTGGTGCGCAGGTCGTCGGTGGAGCGCGACACGCGGTCGATGGTGATGTTGGGGTATTCCTTTTCGAACGCGGCGTTGAGCTGCTCGATCTGTGCGGCCTGCCCACCGCGGACCTCCTGGTCCCAGACGGTCAGGGTGATCTCGCCCATCTCGGCCGGGTCGGTCTGCACGTCGCTGGCCTGCTGCTCGCCGTCACTGCCGTCGTCATCGTCGGAGCCACCGCCTGGCGCGCAGGCAGCCAAGAACAGGATGGCGGCAGCCGCAGCCGCGCTCCACCGACGACGACCCGAGAGATAGTGCTTCATGACTCTGCCTTTCGTATCTGCCTCGCCGAGTGTTCGGAACATACGCTCCGCTACCGCCACAGCTATCGCCCGGCCCGGAAGCCGAGTGTCGCGATGGCACGCGACACCTCCGGAACCGCGTCGTCGGGCAGGACGGCCTCGAGAAACTCGTAGTCGGCGGCCAGCGCGGGATCCTTCGATCCGATGTCGCGGTACCACAACGCGATGTCGCCCCACCCGGGCGAGGCGAGCGCTCCGCCGAAATGCCGGACCGACAAGGCGGCGCCGAGGTTGGCCAGGCGCAGGCTGTGCTCCACCGGCCAGTTCGCCAGCGTGCCGACCATGAGGCCAGCAACGAAGACGTCGCCGGCTCCCGTCGGGTCGATGGCTTCGACCGGCAGGCCGGGGACGTGAACGAGGCGGCCGGCGTCACGGTCGAAGGCCACCGCGCCGTCGCGGCCATTGGTCACCACCGGCAATGGCACCAGTTCGGCCAGGGCTTCGGCGGCGGCCTCGGGGGTGTCCGTGCGGGTGTAGCTCATCGCTTCCACCGCGTTGGGGGAGAAGGCGTGGCACCCGGCGAGGCTCTCGCGCAGCCGTTCGATGTCCCACCGGTCGTCCGGGTCCCAGCCGAGGTCGGCGAAGACGAGGCCGCCACTGCGGGCGATCGAGTCCACCCAATCCTGGCGGTCCGCGGCGAGGTCGACGGAGCAGGAACGCGCCCGAGGCGGTTCGGTGACCAACCTCGACAGCGCCTCGGGCTGATGTCCGTGCGTCACCATGGCGCGGTCACGCTCGTAGACCATCGAGACGGTGACCGGGGAGTGCCACCCGGTGACGTAACGAGAGTGCGTGAGATCGACGCCTTCTTGGATGCCCAGCGTCTGGCGGCAATAGTCGCCGTAGAGGTCTTCCCCGAACGCGGCGGCCAGGCCGGTGTGCAGCCCCAGCCGGGCAGCGGCGACCGCGAGATTGGCCACTCCGCCGGGGCTGGACCCCATGCCTTGCGCCCACACCTCGGTGCCTCGCCGGGGCGCGCCATCCAGGCCGATGAAGATGATGTCGAAGAAGACCGTCCCCGTGAGAAACACGTCGAGGTCAGGGCCGTCGTCGGAACGGATCTCCGCGAGCGGATCGTGGCGCGGCGGCGCGGCACGATGTGGGTCGCGCGCGACGTTGGACACTGCTGACCTCCCCATAGGTTGTGGTCGAACCCTAGTTCCCTTGCTCGTAGTTGACAAGAACTGAGCGTTTCTGGGTAAGCAAGGTGCTTTTGTCCTGGATCTTGGGACGCTGATCGATCAGATTCGTTCAGGAGCCCGCATTTTGGGTGTTCGATTGAGCGAAGATGACTGATATGGTTCAGCCGTGCTTGCGCAGCGCCGTTACGAACTCATCATGCAGACTCTGCGTGCCGAGGGTCCGGTCGCGGTCACCACGCTCGGCGCGCGCCTCGGTGTGAGTCAGGCGACCGTACGGCGCGACCTCGCGTGGCTCGAGAGCCAGGGGTTGCTGGTGCGGGTCCGCGGCGGCGCCGCGGCCAGCACGTCGCTGGAGCCGTCGTTCGCCGCCGTGGCGACCGAAGCCTATGCCGCCAAGGACGCCATCGCCCGGCGCGCTGCTGAGATGGTCTCCGACGGCGACGTGCTGCTGCTCGACATCGGGACCACCGTGCACCGGCTCGCCGTCCACCTGCGAGGGCGGCAGATCACCGTGATGACGGCCAACATGGCCGTCTACGAGGAGCTCGTTCCCGACCCCGACATCGAGCTGATCCTGCTCGGCGGGGTGGTGCGGCGCAACTACCGGTCGCTGGTCGGCTTTCTCACCGAGGACGCCGTGCGCCAGGTGCGCGCCGACACGTTGTTCATCGGCACCAGCGGCGTGCGTGCCGACGGCACGGTGATGGACACGACGGTGGTGGAAGTGCCGGTTCGCCGGGCGATGATCGAATCCTCCGACCGGGTCGTGCTGCTGGCCGATGCCGACAAGTTCCCGGGCAGCGGTTTCGCCACGGTGTGCGGACCAGAAGCTCTCGATGCGGTCGTCAGCGACGTCGGCAAAGATGCCGATGCTCTCGAGTCGTTCCGCGACAACGGTGTGGAAGTGGTCTTGGTATGAAGTTGACGATCCTCGGCGGTGGTGGATTCCGCGTGCCGTTGGTTCATGCGGCGTTGGCGGAGGACGGATCCGGCGTCGAGACGATCGTGTTGCACGACACCGACCCGCAGCGGGTCCGCTCGGTCAAGGCGGTGCTCGACGAGCGATCCGGCGGGCGTGGCCCGCGCCTGGTCGTGGAGCACGACCTGGCTGCGGCGGTGCGGGGCGCGGACTTCGTGTTCTCGGCCATCCGGGTGGCCGGGCTGCGCGGGCGAACGTGCGACGAACGCTCGGCCCTGGCCGAAGGTGTGCTGGGCCAGGAGACCACCGGCGCCGGTGGCGTGCTGTACGGCCTGCGCACCGTTCCGGTCGCGATGCGCATCGCCGAGACGATCCGCCAGGAGGCCCCTGACGCCTGGGTCATCAATTTCACCAACCCGGCCGGCATGGTCACCGAAGCGATGAGCACCGTGCTGGGGGAGCGGGTCATCGGCATCTGCGACTCACCGGTGGGCCTGTTCCGGCGAGTGGCGCGCGCGCTCGGTGTCGACATCGAGCGGGCGTGGTTCGACTACGCCGGGCTGAACCACCTCGGCTGGCTACGCCGTGTGCTGGTCGACGGCCGCGACGTCCTGCCGGGCCTGCTCGCCGACGACGACGCGCTGGGCTCGTTCGAGGAGGGCAAGCTGTTCGGCGCGGCGTGGCTGCGGACGCTGGGTGCGATCCCGAACGAGTACCTCTATTACTACTACTTCACGCGCGAAGCGGTCGCCTCGATCAGCGGCGCCGCGCACACCAGGGGAGAGTTCCTGCTGGCACAGCAGTCGGAGTTCTATCGCGCCGTCGACGAGCCTGGCGCGGCGACGCGATGGGACGACATCCGCCGTGAACGCGAGGCGACCTACATGGCCGAGACACGCAACGCCGCCGGAGCAGGTGAGCGTGACGTCCATGACCTCGACGGCGGTGGCTACGACCAGGTTGCTCTCGCGCTGATGCGGGCGATCGCCGCGGACGAGCGGGCGACGCTGGTGCTCAACGTGCGCAATCGCTCCGCCCTGGCTGGCCTCGACGCCGACGCCGTCGTCGAGGTGCCTTGCCTGGTGGGCAGCAACGGCGCGCATCCCATCGCCGCCGGCGCTCTCGGCGCCGCAGAGATGTCGCTGGTCAGCAGCGTCAAGGCGGCCGAGCGCGCCACCATCGAGGCGGCGCTGACAGGCTCGCGGAGCGCGGCGGTGAAGGCGCTGGCCATCCACCCGCTCGTCGATTCCGTGTACAGCGCACAGCGGATCCTGAATCGTGAACTCAGCGACCTGCCAGAGCTGCGTGCGGTGCTCGCCGACGACTGACGGGGTGCCGCCGGCGAGCGAGCGTATTCATCAGCGATAGACGAGGCCGGACAGGCGCCGCGCGAGCCGCGTGCGGAAGGCCGGAAGCCGCCCGAGTACGCCCAGCACGATGTTGCGCAGCGGGCGAAGCGCCCGGTCCGCCGTCGCGAGGCGGGTCAGGCGATCGGCGAGCGCCACGACCTGCTTGGCGACCGGCCGGCGCGTCGCGGTGTAGTCGTCCAGCAGCGTGGCCGAGGCGCCGGACAGGATCGAGTGCAGCGCCGAGCCGAGG
>NZ_DAHVSH010000083.1:0-2051 GCF_027324685.1 Haloactinopolyspora sp. | reverse complement strand
CTGGTCGGCACCCACTGGAACTCCATGAACGCGCTCGCTTTCGGCGGCGCCGGCAACGGTGATCGTTGGCCGGATCTGCTCGCGCGCAAGCGCACGGACGGCAGCTTGTGGTTCTACGCCGGCCGCGCGGACGGACATCTCAACGCTCCGAGGCGGGCGGGGACGTCCTGGCACACGATGGACATCATCGTGGGTGCGGGCGCATGGACGGACACCCCGTACGGCGACCTGATAGCTCGCCGGGCTTCCGACGGCGCGCTCTGGCTCTATCCGGGTGCGGCAGGAGGCAAGCGAGGCAAGCCGATCCGCATCGGCAACCGGTGGACGTCCATGGACTTGTTGACCGTCCCTGGCGACATGACCGGCGACGGCCGTCCGGACCTGCTCGCGCGCAAGATCTCCGACGGCACGTTGTGGCTTTACCCCGGCCGAGGCAAGCGCGGTCTCGGCAAGGCGCGCCAGATCGGGCACGGGTGGCGCACCATCGAGCAGGCCACGGGCGTGGGCGACTGGAACGGCAACGGCTATGCGGACATCGTCGTGACCAGGCCGGACGGCACCCTGTGGCTATATCTCACCCGCAGCACCGGAACGTTCGCGCCGGCCATCAAGATCGGCACCGGCTGGCAGGGGATGAAGCCCGTCGTCGGCATGCTGGCGAAATGAGCCGCTGACCCCCACTCGCGCGCCCTGGCGCGGCCGAGCGGGACTCGGATCAACGCGCAGCCATGCGGATGAAGGCCTCCAGCGAGTCCGGGTTGGCCAGCGCCTCACGGCTCACCGCGGTGCCGGGGTCGGCGCCGGCCAGGATCTTCTTGACCGGAACCTCGCACTTCTTGCCGTTCAGCGTGCGCGGGATGTCGTCGACGGTCACGAACCGGTCGGGGACGTGGCGCGGCGAGAGCTGGGATCGCAGCGCCGTGCGAAGCTCGGCGACGATGCCGGTGACGTCGACGCCGTCCGCCACGACGAGGAAGCACAGCAGTTCGCCGTCGTCCGCCGCGATGCCGGAGGTGTCGATGACCAGGGAGTCCAACACGCCCGGATGGGCCTCGACGACACGGTAGAACTCCGCCGTGCCCATCCGCACACCCCCGCGGTTGAGGGTGGAGTCGCTGCGCCCGTGGATGACGGCCGAGCCGCGCGACGTCACGGTGACCCAGTCGCCGTGCCGCCAGACACCGGGGAAGTCGGCGAAGTACGCCTCGCGCATCTTGGCGCCGTCGGGATCGTTCCACAACGACACCGGCATGGACGGCATCGGACGGGTGAGCACCAGCTCACCGACCTCGTCCACCACCGGCCGGCCGGACTCGTCGAAACTGGCGACCGCCGCCCCCAACGCGGGCCGGGACAACTCGCCGAGCCACACCGGGACGTCCGGGGCCGGACCCAAGAAGCCGGTACACAGGTCCGTTCCGCCGGAGAAGCTCGCGATCTGCACCTGCGGGCCCAGGTTGCGCCCGAGCCAGCGGAACCCGTCGGCCGACAGCGGGGCGCCGGTCGAGCCGACGGTGCGCAGCTTCGGCCGTGACCAGGCATCCAGGCTCACCGAACCTTTCAGGCAGGCTTGGACGAACGGCGCCGACGTGCCGAACACGGCGACATTCTCGTCAGCAGCCAGCTGCCACAGCGCATCGAGTCCCGGATGGGCGGGACTGCCGTCGTAGAGCACCACAGTCGACCCGGCCAGCAGCCCGGAGACGAGGAAGTTCCACATCATCCAGCCGGTGGTGGTGAACCAGAACAGCCGGTCGCCCGGGCCGGCGTCGAAGTGCAGGGCCAACGACTTCAGGTGCTCCAGCGTGATGCCGCCGTGCCCGTGCACGATGCCTTTGGGCAGGCCGGTGGTTCCGGAGGAGTACAGCACCCACAGCGGGTGGTCGAACGGCACCGGTTCGAAGGCGAGGGCGGCGCCGTCGTGGCGGGCCAGCAGGTCGTCCCAGTGCACCAATCCCTCGCCTGGCAGCACGTGGTCGTCCGGCTGCGAATCGTCCGTTGCTGCTGACGGGACCATGATCGTGGCGGCCAGGCCGGGCAGTTGTTCACGT
>NZ_DAHVSH010000097.1:0-3063 GCF_027324685.1 Haloactinopolyspora sp. | reverse complement strand
CTCGGCTTTCCAGTAGTCGTCGACGGGGCGGATTCCGCGCAACATGGTTTCGCCGAGGACGTGCAGGGCGCCGTCCAGGACGGAGTTCTCCGGCTCCACCGACAGGAGGGCGTAACCCGCGCGGTAGACGTTGGCCAGCTCGCCGGGCGAGGAGTGCACGACCCCGACTTCGGTGGTCGGTTCGGTGTTCGACGCCCGGACGATCTCGGCTTCAGCCGGGTCGACGGAGTCAGGCTCGCCGTCCGGGCCGACGAACTGGATGCGGACCTCGCGGAACAGATTCGGATCGGCCGCCGGACCCACGTCGGCGCGGTAGAAGGCGATGATCTCCTCCCGCAACGTCTGCTCATCGACCTCGAGCTGGGCGGCGAGCTGACGCAACGGCAGTCCGTCGGGGTGCATCGTCAGGATCCGAAGCGCGCGGGTCACCCGAACGAACCGGCGCAGGAAGGTTGGTGGGCCCGCCACAGTCACGCTGCCAGCGCGAGGAGCTCGGCAACGAGCTCGTCGCGGATGTCGGTGGGCTCGACGACGCGCACGCGGTGGCCGAGCTCGTAGATCCGTTTACGGAACGCAGCCCGGTGCGTGACGGTCATGGTCAGCCGGACCACGTCGTCGTCGATCTCGGAGTATGTCGGGTTGCCCAGCAGCAGCTCGACTTGCGCGCGATGCTCAGGAAGAGTCTCGACGACGACATCGACCGCCGGGTCGACGGACCAGGTCAACGGGTCCAGCGAGTCCGGATGCGGCTCGTGGTGCGGTGCGGCCGTGCCGGGAAGGTCCACCGTGACGCCGGACATGCGGTCGGTGATGAACTGCTTGTCGCGCTCGCCGCCGTCCTCGTGCCCCACCAGGTGCCAGCCCGACGGGCCGGGCTGGACGAAATGCGGGTGCACCACCCGCGGGCGCTGCTTGTACACGAACCGGAGCAGGCACCGGAACTCCAGCGCATGCAACACCTTGTTCAGCGCGTCGTCGCTGCCGTGGATCGCGGGCCTGGTTCGCAACGCAGGCACGTCCGGCACGGATGTGGGCTCGACGCCGACTCGTTCGGCGAAGCCTGGATCGCCCGCGATCAACGCCGCTCGCGCCAGCTCGGCCTGCTGTTCCGGGCTCAGGTACATACGCAGCCGGTTGTCGCGCGCGAAGGCGCGGTACACCGCCGTCTGACCCGGCGGCGCGGTGTTGCGGATGTCCCACCCGACCTGGTTGAGATCGTCGATCAATCGCGTCAGTTGGCGCAGGTGATGTGCCGGCCGACCGCCGAACGCCGCGATGTCGAGCAACCGCGACGTCGAAACCCCCCGCGGTTCAGCTGCAACCAACGCAACGACAACTCGTGTCACGCGCTCCAGCGGACCGAGTTGATCACGTCCTCCTGCCATGGCGCCCCCTCCACAGCTACTTCCACCCGGAGATCATGGTAAGCGCATGCCAGAGCATTTGACTAGTCAAGCATCGGCGCCTGCCTGCTGGCCTGACCTGATGTCACAGCTGCGGCAACCGGCTCGGGTCGGGCGGACGGAGATGATCGAGGCCGGTGGGAAGCGGTTCGGCGTGGAAGATCGCCAGCGATTGTGTGCATCGCGACAGGGCCAGGTGGAGTGCGGTTCGGCCGGATTCGGCGACGATCTCGTCCGGCGCGACGACGGCGACGGCGTCGAACTCCAGGCCGACCAGCTCCGCGGGCGCAGCCACGGTGACGCACTGGCCGCTGTCGGCTAGGCGGCGGGTCGCGTCGAGCCGCCCGGGCGGGACGACCACGGCGACGTGGAAGCCGGTGCTCGCTGCAGCGGAGGCGGCGCGGACGGCGTCGGTTGTGAGTTCCGCGGCGTCGGTGGGCCGAATCAGCGGCCGGCCGATGCCGTCGCGCACGCTGGTCACCGGCGTCCCGGTGGGCTGGCGACTGAGGAGGTCGGCGACGGGGTTGGGCAGCCGGAAGCTGGTGGTCAAGGTGACGTGGTGGGCGCTGGGCAGCGTCGCGCCTGGCGCGGCTGGGGGTGGCAGATCACCGAGGAGGGTGAGCGACGCCGACCTGTCCGCGAGCGTGGCGAGTTCGTCCGGGGAGAGGCGGTGCGCTTCGTCGACGACGATGTGGCCGTAGGCGGTGTCGACGGAGTCGGTGACGATGACATCGTCGGCGTCCAGCGCCGACAGAACGGCGGCGACCCGACTGCGCAGCGGGCCGGACGGTGCGACGTAGGCGATGCCGGCCGCGCGGATCTCCGGGTGGCGGTGGGCGAGCCACGCGGCGCGGTGGAGTCCGGCCTGCGTCTTGCCGGTGCCGGGCCCGCCGCTGATGACGACCGGAGTGGCCGGGTCGGCGACGATGGCGTTGTACTGCTGGGCGGTGAGGGTGGCCGTGGCAGCGCGCATGGTGTCCGCGCGCCGCTCCATCTGCTCTCGTGCCGCGGCGCCGGTGCGGTCGTCGCCGTCGACGATCTCGTCGTGCAGCGCGGTGAGCCGGCCCGCGCGCTCGACGAACTGGCGCTTGAGCGTGACGGTCGACGGGTCGGCTGCGTAGAACGGCGTGGCGTATCGGCTGTGCCAGGCGACGACGAGCGGCATCTGGTCGTCGTCGACGACGTCGCACCGGCCGACGTAACGGCTCTCGCCGTCCTGATCGATCCGGCCGAAGATCAGCGGCTCACCGGCCGGGTCCGTGGCGCGCGCGTAAGCGCGGTCGAGAACGTCCTGTTCAACGGCCAGTTCGGGGTGGGCTGCCACGGTCCTCCTTTTCGTCGCGCCGACTGTAGTGGTCGGCGACAGATCGAGGGTGATCCGGGGCCGTTCATCTTCGCTGGGCATGGTTGTCCGGTTATCGAACTCGGGACATATCGCCCACGTGTCACGGGTATGTGCCATCGTGAAAAGTGAGCGAACGGGGGACGCTCATGTACTGCGTACGTTGTGGTGCCCACCTGGAAGATCGGGCGCGGTTCTGCTCCGCGTGCGGGGCACCGGTCGCCGATCGCGACAGCGCGGACAAGCCCGGTCGCCGTCGTCGGCGGGGGACCATCGCGATGGCGATCGTGGCCGGGGTGACCACGGCCGGCGCGTCGC
>NZ_DAHVSH010000082.1:0-22844 GCF_027324685.1 Haloactinopolyspora sp. | reverse complement strand
CTGACCGGCACGTCCAGCGTCGGATTGCGGTCGAAGAAGCCCACCGGTCGCAACGTGAACCCGCAGTACTCCACCGGCATGACCGGCCAGTCCTCGGGCCGGGGATAGTGCACGGCGCCGAAGGTGTGCCACACGACGATGTCGCCGTTCTCGACGGACCGGTCGCCGGCGGTGTAGGTGGGTAGTCCGCCGTTGCCGGGGTGCTGGTTGACCAGGTCGCCTGCAGGGTGGCGCTGGTCGTGGTCGTACGGCGTGACCCACAGCGACTTCGTCGCGAAGCCCGCTCGGCGTGCGGTGGCCGAGGTCGGGTCCGCCAGCAGCAGTGGGCGGCCTTCGGGCCGTAGCTCGTAGGCGACCTGCTGGCCCAGCCGGTTGGTTCGGTCGGGGTTGGAGATCCGCCAGGTCCGGCCCGCGGTGGGATCGGCGGTGCGGGCTGCTTCGGACTCCGTACGCAGCCGCGTCACTCGCCGGGTGAACGCGTTGCCGTGCGGGTTGTCCGGGCCCACCGGCACGCGCTGCACTTCGAGCTCGTCGACGTTGTTGATCGGCCCGTCGACCATCATGTCCAACCGGGCGCAGTAGAGGTGCTGGTGGTAGGGCGCGCCGAGGCCCGGGGCGACCTCGGAAGCGTACTGGCTGCCCTCGCGATAGGCCGAGGTGAACACCACCCCGGTCGCCTTCACCTCGAGTTCGATCGTCCCGTCGAGATACAGGTACCAGTAGAAGCCGTAGTCGTACACACCGACGGTGACAAAGAATGAGATGACCAGTCGGCGCTGCCGGCGAGTCTCCTTCGACCCGGTGAAGATGTCGGTGTGCTTCCAGAGCACCCCGAAGTCCTCTTCGTGCATGCAGATCGCGTTGGGTACTTCGCGTGGATGACCGTCGGCATCGGCGAGCACGGCGTCGAAATAGTGAATCTCACCGAGGCAGTCACACCCGTTCACCAGCGAGTTCACTTGCTGCCCGAGCAGATACTCGCCCGCGTCGAAGTAGCTCTGCCAGAACCGGACCGGGCTGGGGTCGCCGTAGGGCACCACCATCTCGGCCATCGACGCTCGGTAGATCACCGGGCGTACGGTGTCGCCGTCGAGGATGGACACCTGGTGCAGGACCAACCCCTCGCGCGGGTCGAACCCGACCCGGAAGCGCCAGTTCTCCCATGTCACGACGTCATCGTCGACCGAGAAGCTCGGGCCTTCGGGTTGGGTGATCTCGATGGGCTTCAGTGTCGTGCGCGGCGGGCCGGTATAGGCCGGGTCGTCGAAGTTGCCTTCCTCCTCCGGTACCGGCATGACCTCGTGGTCGATGAGTTCGATGACGCTGCGCTCGATCACGTCGACGTAGGCGACCACGCCGTCGATCGGATGGGCCCAGGGGTGGTCCTCTTCGCGATGCTGCTGGAACGACAGCACGTGCAGGACCCGCCGCCCTTTCTCCACGTCCAGGCCGAAGTTGCCCGCGGACAGCGGACACGCTCGCACCAGGTCGAGGTCGGTGATACCGCGGCGGGCCATCGCCTCACGCCAGGCCGGGTCGGCCTTGACGATCTGGTCGACAGTCTCCATCTCCTCGTCCAGGATCGCCGGCTGCCCCTCGGTCACCGGATCGATCTCGACGTCGGAGTCGATGGCCTGCCGGGTCAGCGACGCCACCACCGCGCGTGCGGCCCCGGTCGCGGCGTCGAGGAGCACCGCCCTGACGCGACGGTCGACCGGGTCACCGTCGGAGTATCCGAGCACCACGTGCTTTTCCGGTTCTTCCAGTCCGAGCAGGGCGAACCTGGTCGTGGGCGCCAGCAGGCCGTGGCGATCGAACAGCGAGCGGGCCGCGTCGATTTCAGCAGCGGAAAGGCGTTGCAGCGGATGTGTTCGCACCGGAGTGACGGTCACGTCGAGCTCTACCTCCATACGCGCCGGTCGCACGGGGGGTGCGACCACTCGGCACAGCTTTCCGGCGTCGGCGGTTCGCCGTCAAGACTCAAAGAGCACCCAGAAGTCATCTGACCACCAATACTTACCGGTCAGTAACGTTGTCTTCTACCTCGCCTGTCGGCAAACTACCCCGCGTGAATCGGATCGCGGCACCGCGAGAACCGCACCCGGTCTGCCAGCAGCGTGGGCTGTGTCCGCCTGACGCAATGGCCGTTGTGCATGCTTTCGGCGCGCGGCAAATGGGGGTGTGACCTGGGTGCAACTGGCAGACGAGTTCTTTTTCATCATCCATGATGTCGGGAACGGAAAGCTGCGACTGCACGCCCGGGCTGCCGGCCTGGGCCTTGCCGGGGCACTGCTGGGCGAGTTGATCCTCAGCCGGAACCTGCACGTGGCCTCCGGGACCTTGTCGATCACCGGCGCCGAGGCTCCGCAAGACGACCTGGCCTACCGGATTCTTCGCCAGTTGGACGCTGACCAGCACAATCGTTCGCTTCGCACGTGGCTGGCCTACCTGGCCCAAGGAGCCGTCGAGCGGGTGGCCGTCCGGCTCACCCGCGCCGGCGAGATCGAGCCGAGCAAGTCGCGGCGCCTGTTCGGCACCAGCGTGCGTTACCTTCCGACCGATCCGAAGGTGGCGGCCTGGCCGGCAGACCGGCTGTACGGGCGCGTCGGGCGGGGCGACCCGCTGGACTTTCAGGACGCCATGCTGGCCGGGCTGATCGCCGTCACCGGTTTCACCCGCCAGGTGTGGTGGGACGGCGACGCCGTGACCATGCGCCACATCTCCGCAGCCGTAGCGTCCTTGCCGATGTCGCTACGCGAAGTCCTCGCCAACACCGAGGCGGCCGTGGGTGACGCCACCTTGAGCCCACACAAGTGAAGTTTTTCGAATAGAGCTCCTCCAACCCGCCAGACGCACGTCCCCGAGGTACAAAGGAGTCCTTTGATATGTCCCATTCGAGTAGATTGGGCGCCGACAGTGTCTCTCGAACACTCGCGCACAGTCGTCTCGGCGTCCCTTCGGTCGTCTTCTTCGTGCTCAGCGCCGCGACACCGCTCACGGTGGTTGCCGGAGTCGTGACCACCGGGTTCGCCGTCACCGGCATCATCGGTCTACCGATCGCCTTCGTCGCCATCGCCGCCTTGCTCGCCCTGTTCAGCGTCGGCTACGTCGCCATGTCGCGCCACATCACCAACGCCGGCGCCTTCTACACCTATGTCACCCACGGCCTCGGCCGGCCGGCCGGGGTCGCAGCGGCCTACATGGCCCTGATCGCCTACAACCTGCTGCAAGTCGGGCTGTACGGCATCATCGGCGTGGCCGCGGCACCGCAACTGGACCAGTGGTTCGGCATCACCATCGACTGGTGGATCATCGCGCTGGCCGCCTGGGCCATCGTCGCCGTGCTGGGTGTGTTGCGGGTCGACGTCAACGGCAAGGTCCTGGCTGTGCTGCTGCTCAGCGAGATCGCGATCATCCTCGTCTACTCGATCGCCAGCTTGGGCAACCCCGCCGGCGACGAGGTCACGTTCGACACCCTGGCCGTGAGCAACCTGTTCGAGACTGGCGCCGGGGCCATCCTCGCCCTGGCGGTCCTCGGCTTCGTCGGCTTCGAAGCATCCGTGGTGTACTCCGAGGAGTCGCGTAACCCCCGTCGTACGGTCCCGATGGCCACGTTCACCTCCATCGCGATCGTCGGCGCCGTGTACCTGCTCGCGTCCTGGTCCATGTCCGTCGCCACCGGTCCCGACCAGATCGTCGGCTTCTCGCAGCAGTACGCGAACGAGACCATCTTCGTCCTCGCCGACTCCACGCTCGGCAGCACTTGGGTGGACATCGGGCATGCGCTGTTCATCACGTCCGTTCTCGCCGCCATGATCTCGTTCCACAACACCAGCGCCCGGTACGGCTTCGCTCTGGGCCGCGAGCGGGTGCTGCCCCATGCCCTCGGGCGCACGTCGCCGCAGTCCGGCGCCCCGGTGGTGGCCTCGGTCTTGCAGAGCGTGTTCGGTCTGGCGGTCATCGTGATCTACGCCGCGTTGGGCCTCGACCCGCTCATCGAGCTGTTCTTCTACCTCGGCACGACCGGCGGTTTCGGTGTGCTGACGCTGGTCACGCTCACTTCCCTTGGGGTGATCACCTTCTTCGCCCGGCAGCCGTCCGGCGAGAACGCCGTGCGGCGAGTGGTCGCGCCGGTCATCGCCGCGGCGCTGCTGATCGTGGTGCTCGCCGTCGCGCTCGCGAACTACGACATCATGCTCGGTGTCGCGCCCGATGCGCCGCAACGCTGGATCCTGCCGGGCATCTTCGTCGTGTTCGCCGCCATCGGGGTCGTGTGGGCCCGGTACCTCAAGACCTCGCGACCCGACGTCTACGAGGCCATCGGGCGCGGCGCAAACGCTGCGACCGGCATGTCGGTCGTGAACCTCGACGACGAGGTCGGCCAGCCGGATCAGCAGTCCATCCGGTAGCCGGCGCGACTAGTCGACGTCGACGGCCTGGTGGCGCCAGTTCGGGACGCCACCAGGCCGGTCCGATCGCTAGCCGGTGTTTCAGCAATCCGGAACGATTTCGAAGGTGTATCCCTGTTCAGCGAGCTTCGGCAGGGCCTCGCGCAGGGCCTGGACCGTCTGGGTCCGATCGCCACCGCCGTCGTGCATGAGCACGACATCTCCGCTGCGCGCCTGCAGCAGATGGTCGACGATGACGTCGGCCCCCGGTGCGGTCCAGTCCTGGGTGTCGACGTTCCACAGCACTTCGGTCAGGTCGGCCGCGGCCAGCTTCGCGGCCACGTCGTCGTCGGTAGCGCCGAACGGTGGGCGCACACACCGGCTGTCCGAGCCCAGCTGACCCAGCAGGCCCGCGGTCTCGCCGACCTCCTGGTCCCAGCCGGCGTCGTCGAGGCCGGTGAGATTCCGGTGGTTCCACGTGTGGTTGGCCAGAGCGTGACCTTCGGCCACGATCCGGCGTGCGACGTCGCCGTCATGAGCCAGGTTGTCGCCCAGCGCGAAGAACACGGCCTTGGCGTCGTACTCGCGCAGCAGGTCGAGGATTTCGACGGTCTCGTCCCCCGGCCCGTCGTCGAACGTCAGATACAGCACCTTCCCTCCGGGACCGGACGTCGACGAGGCACCGAGCGCACTGTGCGCGAAACACCCCCCGATGGCCAGCACCACGGTCACGATGGCAGCAGTCAACAAGCGTCGAGTTCGCAACATGAGAACGACGCTGGGACCGCGCCGTCGCCGTCGCGTCGCACCGGTGTCGCAACCGTGTCGCAGACTTCTGCGAACGCGTGACTCGTGGTCAGGTCGCACTCGATACTGGACGCCATGGCGCACCTGCTGTTGGTCGAGGACGACGACTCGGTCCGCATCAGCCTGGCCAAGGCTCTCGGCCGATACGGGCACGACGTGGCCACCGCCTCGACCGGCCCGCTGGGCCTGCAGGCATTCCGCGACCGGGGGCCCGAACTCGTCATCCTCGACGTCATGCTGCCCGGGACCGACGGCTTCGACGTGTGCCGCCAGATCCGCACGAGCGCCACCGTGCCGATCATCATGCTCACCGCCCGCGGCGACGACATCGACGTCGTCGGCGGCCTGGAGGCAGGCGCGGACGACTACGTCGTCAAGCCCGTCGAGCCGCGGGTCATGGACGCGCGTATCCGTGCCGTGCTCCGGCGCGGGACGCCGGATCGATCCCCACAGCCCACGGCAACCTACGGCGAGCTCGTCATCGATCGCGCAGCGATGACAGTGACCAGGGCGGGGCGGGCCGTGGCGTTGACCCCCACCGAGCTGCGGCTGTTGCTGGAGTTGTCCCGATCCCCCGGCCAGGTACTCAGCAGGCAGCAGCTGCTGGAGTCGGTGTGGGAGCACAGCTATCTCGGCGACTCGCGCCTGGTGGACAACGGCGTGCAGCGATTGCGCGCCAAGATCGAGCCGGACACCACCGCCCCGGCGTACATCCAGACCGTGCGGGGCTTCGGCTACCGGTTCGGCCCGGTGTGAGGGTGTGAACCGCATCGCCTGGCCCAAGATCAGTTGGTGGCCCACCGGTTTGCGGACTCGCTTCGTCCTGACCTTCGTGGCCGTCGCGATGATCGCGGCCACCGCCGCATCCGGGGCCGGTTACGTCGCCGCACGCGGATCGCTCATCGACGAGACACAACGCCGTGCCGTCGATTCCGTACGCGATCGGATCACCCGATTGGCGCCGGACATGAGCTACCCACCAGATCAGCAGGCTCTCGACCGCCTTCGATCCTCGCTCGGTGACGACGTGATGGTCACCTACGAGGAGCTCACCTCCGCCTCCGGTAGCGCTTTGGGCCTGATCAGCGACAATCTGCGCACTGCCGTCGTGGAGCAGGACCGGTTCGCCGTACAGCGGGTCGTCGGCGAGTCCGGACCCAAGCTCGTCATGGCCACGCCGATCATGCGCACCGGTATCGACGGCCGGCGCAGCGAATCCGGGGTCGAGGTCTACGTGGTGGAGGACCTGTCGCCCGCCCAGGCACAACTCGACCGCTGGACCCGCATCGTCGCGTTGACCATCGCCGCAGCGCTGCCATTGGCGATCGTCTCGGCGCTGTTCGTCTCCCGCAGCGTCCTGCGCCCGATCCGGCGCCTCGGCGACAGTGCGAACCAACTGGCGGCGGGGAATCTCAGTACTCGCCTCGAGCCCTCTGGCCGCGACGAGCTGGCCGATCTGGCCCACACGTTCAACCAGACCGCAGCTGCCCTGGAGCGTTCCGTCGACGAGCTGCGACACCAGGAAGCCGAGGCCCGGCGCTTCGTCGGCGACGTCTCGCATGAGCTGCGCACGCCGCTCATGGCGCTCATCTCGATCATGGAGATGCTCGAAGCCGATGCACGCAGCTGGTCGCCGGAGGACCAGGAGATGGCCGCCATGGCCGTCGAGCGCACTCGCAAGCTGGCCCGGTTGGCCGAGGACCTGCTGGAGATCTCCCGGCTGGACGCCGGCGCCGTCGAGCTGCGGCTCGAGGAGATCGACGTCGCGCACGCGGTCGCCGACACACTGCGCACCAGGGGCTGGAGTGACGAGGTCGCATTCGCACCCACGGGTCCGGTGCTCGCCCGGGTCGACGTGCACCGGCTGGACGTCGCCGTCGCCAACCTCGTCGGCAACGCGCTGCGCCACGGTGACCTGCCGGTCTCGGTCGAGGTGCGCGCGCAGACCGACGACGTGGTGATCGTCGTGACCGATCACGGCCCCGGCCTACCCGACACCGACACCGAGCGGCTGTTCACCCGCTTCTACAAAGCCGACTCGGCGCGCACCGGGTCGTCCGGCAGCGGACTCGGGCTGGCGATCACCAAGGCCAACGCCATGCTGCACGGTGGCGACGTCCGCGCGCACGACATCGACCACGCCGGCGCGCAGTTCGTGCTCCTGCTCCCCCGCCGGCTGAACGAGGAACCCGAGACAGATGTCCACGATGCGCACGCGTAGGACGTTCGGTCACGCGACCGCCGCCGTCGTCACGGCCATCGCCGTCGTGGCCGGCGGCTGTGGCGTCGAGCCGAGCGATGTCGAGGACGGCGGCGAGGCACCCACCGGACTTGCCGAAGGTACGACGCTGTACTTCGTCGACGCCGAGGGTCAACTCCAGCCCAGCATCCGCGAGACCGGCCGGCTCGGCTCGATCGGCGGAGCCGTCCAGCTGCTGATATCCGGCATCTCCAGAACCGAGCAGGCAGCAGGCCTGCACAGCGACGTCCCGGTCGTGACCACCGGGCCGGTGGTCGAGGATGCCGGGAACTACGTGACGATTCGCCTGCCCTACGCCAGCGCCGAGACCACCCGGACCGGTATCGACCAGGTCATCTGTACCGCTGCCGCCGTCGTCGCCTCCTCCGGGCGACCGACCGACAGTGTCGAGATCTCGGTCAGGCTGACCTCCGGAGAAGACTTCGATCACGCCTGCCCCGTCGTGGGTTGACGCAGGCGGGTCGGCCCTGTCCTCACCAGGTTCCGCCTTGGTAATCGGGCTTGGTGAAGGCGCCGCCCTGCCATGTCGTCGAGAACGGCTGCACGCCGCCGAACCGGTCAGCGAAGGCGTCAGCGCTGTCTTTCGGGACGAATCCGAGGCGCTGCCCCGGTCCGTCGTCCCAGAACCGGTTCGTGTTGTCGGACACCCCGTAGACGGTGATGAAGCCGCCGGGCACGTCGTTGAGCGCGGCGGCCCGCACGAGACGGATGCTGTCCGGCACGCTGAGCCACGTGCGCAGCTGGTCGGAGTTCTCCGGCTCCTGCCGGCACACGCCGATACGCAGGCACACGACCTCCAGACCCCACTTGTCGTGATACAGCCGGCCGAGCGCCTCACCGAACACTTTGCTGACGCCGTAGTAGGTGTCCGGGCGCACGTCCGAGTGCACGCCCACCATCTGGCTCACCGGATGAAAGCCGGTGACGTGATGGGAGCTGGCATACACCACCCGCCGGACCCCGGCCCGGCGGGCCGCCTCGAACACGTTGTGCGTGCCGACGATGTTGGCCGAGAGGATCTCGTCGAACGGTGCCTCGTCGGCCTTGCCGCCCAGGTGCACCACTACGTCGACACCCTCACTGGCCCGCTCCAGCGCCGCCAGGTCCTCGAGATCGCCCAGCGCCACTTCCTCACGCGGGCTGACGGAGTCGAGCGCGGAGCGGGAGAACAGGCGCACCAGGTCGAAATCGTCGGCCAGCGCGGGCCGCAGGGGCTGGGCCATGCGCCCGGCCGCGCCGGTGAGCAGCAGGCTGGTCATCACGTCTCCTTCGATGTCAAAGATTCCGGTACGACCGCGACTCAGGCGGACCGCTCGCCGATCATGATCAGCCCGGCCGCCTCGTAGGCTTCGACAGCCAGCGGGCAGCTCAGGAACGCCACGAGCGCCGACGCCTGTGGCACAGCACCGACCGAGGCGCCGGCCCACAGCTCCACATAGTGCTGGGCGTCGGCCGGAAGCGGACCGACGATCTGGACGCCGTCCACCGCGGCCAGTTCGATCACCTGTTGAACCGCCAGGTCGGCGCTACCGTCCAACAGCGCCTCCGCGGTGAATCCGCCGTCGAGGATGCGAGCTCGCGCATTGACTTCCTCGGCGATCCCGAGCCGGTCGAGCAACTGAGCGAAGTGCACCCCGCTGGCCCCGGTGCGCGAGTACGCCACGGACCTGGCGCCACGAATCGCCGCAACCAGGTCGTCGACGGTGCCGATGCTGGGCGGCGTAGCCGATGCGGGCACCGCCACGCCGATCCCCGAACGCACCAGTGGCGTGACGCTGTTCGGGTCGAGCACCCCGTCGTCGGCGAGTTGCTGGACCTCGCTCCCCACGCCCAGCAGGACGTCGGGCCGGGCGCCGTCGGCGATCAACCCTTTGAGCACCTTCGTGGGTTCGAACGTCGTCTCGACGAGACAGCCGGCCGAGGTGGTGAAGGCCGGCAGGATGCTCTGTTCCAGCACGCCCTTGACGGCCAGACCGCTGAACAGGGACACGGACTCACCCATGCTGGCTGTTCCTTTCTCTGTCGTTCGAGCGGGTGAACAGCCGTCGCCGCTCGTCCTGGCTCAGGGGCGCCATGTCCTGTCCCCGCAGCAGCAGGAAGAGTCGTGCGGTCTGCTCGATCTCCTCGGCCACGTCCACCGCCGCGGCCGGCGTGTCGGCCGCCACGACCGGGCCGTGGTTGCGCAGCAGCATCGCGGCGTTCGTGGCGGCCACCTTCCCGGCGAGGTCGGCCAGCCGCTGGTCACCTGGAGCGCAGTAGTCCACCACGGGCAGGGCTTCCACCCGCATGGCGTAGTACGCGGTCAACGGCGGCAGCGCATCCTCCGGAGCGAGATCGGCCAGGCAGGAGACGGCGGTGGCGTGCAGGGAATGGGTGTGCACGATCGCTCGAGCCTGCGGACGGCTGCGGTAGACCGCGGTATGCAGGAACGCTTCCTTCGACGGGACGGCGTCGGTGCGCGGCTTCCCCGCCAGGTCGAGCACGGCCAACTCGTCCGGCTGGACCGAGCTCAGCTCGCATCTGGTGGGGGTGATCACGATCGAGTCCCCAGCCCGCAACGAGACGTTTCCGGTGGTGCCGTGGGACAGCTGGCGCGCAGCTACCGCTCGCGCGGCACGCACCAGTTCTTCGCGGGAAGCGCTGGACGCTGTCATGCCTGCACCCCCCAGTGCTGGTCCGGGTCGAGGGCTCGCGAGAACAAGGAGACGTCACCGAAGTTCCCTGACTTGAGCAGCAGTGCGAGCGGCTCGGCGCCGATGGTGTACACCCACGGCACCCCGGGCGCGACGTCGGCGCCCACCTCCACACCGCGGATCTGCAGCGCCTCCACGATCGCGCCGGACGTCTCGCCGCCGGCCGAGACGATGCGACGAAACCCTCGACGCGCCAGGCCGGTGGCGATCAGCGACATGGCAGATTCGAGCAGCTCGGCCGACTCGGCGGCCCCGAGCTGCTGTTGCACCTGGCGGAGTTCCGGCGCCGGTAGCGAGGAGTACACCAACGGGGTGGACCCTGCGGGCAACCCGTCGATCCAGTCCAAGGCGCCCTCGGCCAATTTCTCAGCGCTCGGCGTGCTCAGCGCGTCCAACCGAAAGCTCGGGTTGCCCCGGGATGTGAAGTCGGCGATCTGCTCGAGTGTGCGCGCTGAGCAACTGCCGGACAACACCGCGGCATGCACCGATCCCACCGGGTCGGCCACCGAGGCCTCGCCATCCGGTCGTCCGCGCTGGTTGCCGTGCAGCCGTGCCACCGCACCGGCCAGCCCGGCGGCACCAGCGACCAACGGCTCATCGATCACGGCTGCGGCCACGACGTCGAGGTCGGACGGTTCCACCGCGTCGGCGACGAAATAGACCGTCGGGTGTTCACGGGCCTCGTGGACCGCGCGACGTACGGCCGCCACGCCCTCGCGCACGGTCGCCAACGGCAGGGGCTCGACGCGGTGGCCGGTCTGTGCTGCGAGCAACCGCTGCACGGAGGAGTCCGTCATCGGTGTGAGCGGGTGATGCGCCATGTGGGACTCCGCGAGCGGTATCCCGTCCACGAACAACTGCCCCGCGTACACCGTGCGCCGGTGCTCCGGCGAGCTCGGTGTCGTGATCACCGAGGTCGCGCCGGTCGCGGCCGCGAGTGCGTCCATGACCGGGCCGATGTTGCCCCTCGGGGTGGAGTCGAAGGTCGAGCAGTACTTGAAGTACACCTGCCCCACCCCGGCAGCAGCCAGCCACTCGCGCGCCTTCAGACTCACCTCCACGGCCTCGGCAGCCGCTACGGTCCGGGACTTCAGGGCGATCACCACGGCGTCGTGCGGCGGCAACTCGACGTCGGCCGAGGGACTACCGAAGAACAGCACGGTGCGCAGCCCGGCTGCCCGGAAGGCCAGCGCGACGTCGGTGGCGCCGGTGTAGTCGTCGGCGATGGCGCCGACAGGTGCACGCTGCGGGCGCTGGGTGAGGGTTTCTCGAAGCGCGGCGGCTGCGCTGTGTGGACCGGCGATGACCGGCTTGCCGAGTGCGTCGGCCAGCGCCTGTTGGGCCGGGGCGAGAGAGAACTGCGCCAGCAGCACCGCGTCCGCGTCGTCCGCCGCACCCTGGCACGCCGTGATCAGTGCCTCGGCGAGCTCAGTCGGACCCTCGGCGTCCAACGCCGTCGGCACGACCAGCCCGCGGACCTCCACATGGTCCGGGCCGGCCTCGATCCGCTGGGTGAACCGGTCGACCGAGTCAGCCAGGGCGGAGTCCAGCGACGCGACGACGAGCACCCTGGAGTAGCCGCCGGTCGCCGCCGCCTCGAACGCGGCGTCATCCGGGGCCAGGACGGGCACCGAGGCTGCTGCCTGCTGCACCACCGGCCCGTACATCGAGCACGTCAGGAGGACGGCATCAGCGCCGGCATCGACGGCGTGGGCGATGAGGCGTCGCATCCGCTGGTGCAGTGGCTCGGTGAGCCCTCCGGCGTCCGCGGCGTCGCGCAGCAGCCGGTCGTCCAGCAGATTCCAGACCTCGGCCTCGGGAAACTGCTCGGCCATCGCGTCAAAGGCAGGGGGAATCGCGACCGGTGTGGCACTGATCAGCGCCACCAGGTACTCAGATCGTGTCATTCAGATCAACTCGCTCAACCGGGTCAGCACACCTGCGGCGCTCTGGTCGGGCCGGAACTCACAACCGAGCCAGCCGGTGTAACCAGAACGGCGGATGTGACCGAAGACGAAGGACCACGACAGCTCGCCCGTGCCCGGCTCACCGCGTGTCGGCGCGTCTCCGATCTGGATGTGTTCGATGAGAGGAAGGACCGCGTCGAAGGTGCGCACCACGTCCCCCTCGGTCACCTGGGTGTGATAGACGTCGAACAGCAGCCGGACGGGCTCACCCACCGCCTCGGCGACTGCGGCCGCGGCGGCCTGCGATTCGACGACGAAACCTGGCACGTCCCGTTGGTTCTGCATTTCCACCACCAGTCGCACCCCGGTGGCACGGGCACGCTCGGCCGCCCAGCCGATGTTGTGCACGTAATGAGCGAAGGCACGCTCACGGCTCACCTCCGTCGGCCTGCGCCCAGCGACGACGTGCAGTCGAGGGCACCCCAGCGCCTCGGCGTACTCGAGGCCGCGTTCCACGCCGCTGCGGAACTGCGGGCCGTAGCCGGGCAGACAGGCCGCACCGTTGGCAGTCGGCGACCCGGCCGGTCCCTGGGGCGTGTTGAGCAGCACCGCCGCCACACCCGCGCCGTCGAGCAGGCGACGCAGCTGCTGTGGTGGGTGCTCGTACGGTGCAGGAATCTCCACCCCGCGGAAGCCCTCCTCGGCTGCCGCCGGGATGCTGCGGTCCAAGGGCAGGTCAGGGAACAGCCACCGCAGGTTGGCGGCGAACTTCAGGTCAGGCTCAGACATCGCCGCTCAACTCCGGACTCGCTGGCCGGACGCCTCGGCCACCGGGTGATCCGGGGCTTTCCCGCTGAGGAACTGGATCACTTGAGCAGCAGCAAGCCGCCCCGACCGGGACCTCGCCTGCACGGTGGCTGCACCGATGTGGGGGGTGATCAACAGGTTCGGCACCTCACGCAACGGATGTGTCGCCGGCAACGGCTCGGACTCGAGCACGTCCAACGCGGCTCCGCCGAGCTGACCGGCCTGCAGCGCCTCGGCCAGCGCTTCCTCGTCGACCACGCCACCACGAGCGGTGTTGATCAGGTGTGCACTCGGCTTCATCAACGCCAGCGCATCCCGGTCGATCAGCCGATAGGTCTGGGGGCTCAATGCGATGTGCAGCGTCACGAAGTCGGACTGTTCGAGCAATTCCGGCAGAGTACATGGTCGGACACCGTGGGCCGCCGCGAACTCCGTATCCAGCGCGGGGTCGTGCGCCACCACCGTCATGCCCAGGGCGATGGCCACCGCAGCGACCTTCTTGCCGATCGCGCCCAGGCCGACGATCCCGAGGGTCGAACCGGACAGCTCCCGACCGCTGGTCTGCACCCAGGTGCCTGCCCGCACACCGGCAGACGAGGTCGCGATGCCACGAGCGCGGTCGAGCATCAGGCCGATGGTCAGCTCCGCCACGGACTGCCGGTTCACCCCCGGTGTCGTACACACGACGACGCCGCGCCGGGCGGCCGCGTCCACGTCGATGTTGTCGTATCCGACGCCGGTGCGGGCGATGATCCGCAGCGATGTCGCGCCTTTGATGAGATCGGCGGTCAGCGGTTCGGTACCGGCGATCACCGCGTCGGTGTCGGCGAGCGCGGCGGCCAGGCCGTCGGGTGAGCGCCTGTCCTGTGGCCGCGAGTAGGTGACCGCGTACTGCGAGTCGGTCAGCAGACGATGAACCTCGTCGCCGGGCTCCAGATAGCTCGTCGTGATCAGTACGCGGTGTTGCGCCACAGTGCTCCTACTTCCTCTGTCGTCTCTGTGCTGGCCGCCAGGCCGAGCGCTGAACTCCGGCGGGCGCATCAGGTGCCGCCGTCGGTGATCGACCGATCCTGTGCGCCGCCGTCGGCCGTGGCGAAGAAGCAGATGTCCGCGGTCTGTTGCCTGGTGCGTGCGAACGTGTCCGCGGTGAGCGTCAAGGGCACGTCGTGCCCGGGTACGAGAATCGCGCCGGTCGTGCGCATATGCTCCCGGAGGCGTTCGATGCTGGCGCGGCTGGCCTGCGCGTCGAGTGTGGAGTCGACGTCGAAGGTGGTGATCTCGTACAGGTTCTTCACCGCGTCGCCGGCGAAGATCACTGGCTGCGGCGTCGACTCAACGGCATAGCCGACGTGCCCGGGCGTGTGTCCCGGCGTCGCGAGGACCGTCACTCCGGGCAGGATCTCGTCGCCGTCGGTCACTCTCCCGAGGGCGTCGCCTCGGTCGTGCAGCTCGTCGATGTGCAGCCTCGACATGAACGGCGCGTCGCCCGGCAGTGACCGCGCCCAGGACAGCTCACGTTCGCCCATCCACACGCGTGCGTGCGGGAACATCATGATGTTGCTCACGTGGTCCCAGTGCGCGTGGGTGAGCAAGACATCGGTGACGTCCACAGGTTCCAGACCCTGACGGGCCAGGCCCGCACTCAACAACGGGATGTAGGCCGGTGGCCCGGTCTCGACGAGGACCACTCGCCCATGACCCAGCAGCAGGTACACACTGCTCCATCCGAACGCGCCGTGGGAGGCGGATTTACCCGGGAACCCGTCCACGATCGGAACGACGGAGTACGCCGACGCACCGGTCATGCTTGATCACCTCTCACGTCATCAGCCGCTCGGCGCGCGAGGTCGCCGGCGTCCTCGATCAGGCGCCGGTAGATCGCCTGGGCCTCATGGATGCCCGCGATCGAGCAGGACTCGTTCGCCGTGTGCGGCTCGCTCGGATCACCGGGACCGCAGATGTACACATGCGAACCGGGAACGCGGCGCAGCAGCGAGCCGTCGGTGAAGTACGGCACGCCCGCGGGCTCGGTGTCGGCTTCCCCGGTCACGCTGGCCACCGTCTGCCGCAGCTGCCGGCTCAGCGAGCTGATGGGATCGGTCCAGACGTAGGAGAGGTCGAGTAGCTCATCGAGCAGGACATCCGGTTGGTGGTCCTGGACGAACATCCGAATCTCGGAACCGTCCACCCCCGGGACGGTGCGGAAGTCCAGCTCGGCAGTCGCCAGGTCGGGCACGATGTTGGGCTGCACTCCCCCGGCGAACGTGCCGACGTTGACGGTCGCCTTTCCCAACTGCTCGTGCGCAGGGAAGTCGAAGCCTGCACAGACGCCTTGAATCACCCGCATCATCTGCACGACCGCGTTCGTGCCCAGCTCCGGCTGTGAGCCGTGGGCCGCACGCCCCCGGCAGGTGAGCCGCAGCCATGTCGCTCCCTTGTGGCCGAACCGCAGCGCATTGCCGGTCGATTCACCGATGACGAACACCGAGGACTCTCCCAGCACGCCTCGGCCCACGACGTCATCTGCACCCTGGCACCCCAGCTCCTCGCCGATGGTCACCAGGAGCGTGAACGGTGGCCCGCCTTCCCCGGCAGCCTGACACGCGGCGACCACCATCGCGGCCAAGCCGCCCTTCATGTCGCTGGCACCGCGCCCGTAGATCCGATCGCCGACCACCGTGCCCGACAGCGGCGGATAGGTCCATTCGGCGGCGGTGAACGGCACCGTGTCCACGTGCGCGCTCAGCACCAGCCCACCGCCACCGCGCCACGTGGCCACCAGGTTCGTCCGGCCGGGCTCGGACTCGACCATCGTGACGTCGAGTCCGGCGTGCTGGAGCTGGCGGGCCAGCGGCCCCGTGCACCCGTCCTCCGCGCCGTTCGACGTGTCGATACCGATCAGCTCGGCGGTCAGCGCGATCGGGTCGTCAAGAGTGAACACCGCTCACCCCTCACCCGTTGACTCGCCAGCCGGACGATTCAACCGGGCGCTGGCCAGACTGAGGTCGTCGAGTGCCCGGCTCTTGGCGTTTTCCAGATGGGTCGCCATGGCGTCGCGCGCCGTGGCCAGTGACCCACCCGCGATCGCTTCGAAGACTCGTTGATGCTCCTGGCAGGCCGCCCGAGCGTGCGACACGCCTGCGCCGCCGATGATCCGGAAGCGCTGGAGCTGGCCGCCGAGTGACCGGTAAGCATGGGCCATGAATCGGTTGCCGGATCGCTCGGCGATCAACGTGTGGAATTCCTCGTCGGCCATCCAGCACTCGACCAGCGCGCCACCGTCGGGCGTGTTGCCGGCCTGCGTCATGGCGTCGATCGTGGATTGAAGGCTCTCGAGGAACCTCGCGTCTCGCCGCTGCACCGCCAGTTCCACCATGGTCGGCTCCATCAGCAGCCGCGCGTCCATGAGTTGCGCGATCTCGGAGGCGTCCAGCAGACGTGCGACCACGTATCCGCGACGTGCATGGCGCTCGACGAATCCGGTTTGTTCCAGTCGCGCGAGCGCCTCGCGTACGGGTGTATGGCTGACCCCGAGGTCCGTGGCGATCGCGTCGATCTTGAGCCGCTGACCCGGTGGTCTGGCCCCGCTCATGAACTCGACCGTCAACGCTTCGTACACGTGGTCGGCTAGTGGCAGCTGGTCCAAGTGCGCCATGTCAACTCCTCATCGCCTTCCCCCGTTGGTGCACCGCAGGTGCTACCGGCTCATTCATCCCGCTGCTCGACCACCCCTGACTCGGGCCGGCCCGGCTCTGTAGTTCCGGGCAGCGCTCTCGAACACCGATCCCGGGTTTCTCGTCAGCAGGGCGCGCACCGCGTCGGCGTCCATGCCCAACCGCTCCAGCCGGGGAAGAAACCGTACCGGTACGTGGTCGTAGCCCGGCCCGCCGTACTGGTGCAGTTGGATCTTGAGAAACGTATCCCCCGACAGCAGGATCTGCGCGCCGTACCCCGCCGCCCAGATCTGGTGCACCGCCGCTGCGACCTCGACATCCGAGGGGGCTTGGAAACCGGTGTGGGAGAAGTACCAGTCGATCCCCACCATGTCGAAGGACAGGAACGCGCCCCGTTCGGCCAGGGAAAGCTGATACGCGTGGTCGTCGACGCTGGGGTTCATGTGCGAGAGCACGACCGAACTGGCCGGCACTCCCTCCTCGGCGAGGCAGTCCAGAACCCGGTGCCCCCAGCGGTGCCACCCGGGTAGGTGCACCGACACGGGGACACCGGTGCCGATCTGGGCCCGTCCTGCCGCCCGCAGCACGCGTTCCTCGGCTGCGGTGAACTCCGCAGAGATGCCGATCTCGCCGATGAGACCGCAGATGACCCCGTCGTGACCGTCGGTGAGGTCGGCAACCATGCGTTCGGCGATCTCGTCGACCGACAACCCCGCCAACTCCGGCGGATGCATGATCTCCATGTAGAAGCCCGTACCAGCCACGATGTTCAGGCCCGTGGCCGCAGCCACGTCCACCAGTGCCGAGAGCTGCCGGCCGCCACCGATCGGCGTCTGCTCGACCAGCGTGCGACCGCCCGCGCGCACCAGATATCCGAGTTCCTCGATCGCCGCGTCCGTGTGCTCGAGCACGCAATTGTCGAGGCACGCCATCGGGTTCGCCCGTAGATGCGCTGCGAGTTGCGCCTCCATCGGCGCGGTCCAGACATCCCATGCGCGTTCATCCGATGCCTCGGGCTGCGGAGCACGAGCGCGGTTGTCGGTGAAGACGTGCTCGTGGAACAGCGTCATCCCCAGCTGGTCCGACGGGACTGTCTTGTCGACGCACTGGACGGGCACGGCATCTGCTCTGGACATGGACCGGCCCCCGCTCACGCCCGGAGGATCGAATGCCTGGAGTCCAGCCACGCGTTGGCTGTCACCGCGGCCAGCAGGATGGCGCCCTGGACCACCTGGACCCAGAAGGCGGATACACCCATCAGAACCATCCCGTTGAGGATGACGCCGAAGACCAGGGCACCGATGACCGTCCCGACGATGGACCCTCTACCGCCGAACAGCGCGGTGCCGCCCAGGACGACCACGGTGATGACCTCGAGTTCGAAGAACATGCCGGTGTTCGACGAGCCGGAGGCCAACCTGGAGGCGAGCATCAACCCGGCGATGGCCGAGCACACGCCGGAGAAGATGTACACCTTGAGCAGCACCCGCTTGATGTCGACGCCGGAGCGCCGCAGCGATTCCTTGTTCGACCCGACGGCGACGACGTACCGGCCGAACGTCGTTCTGGTGAACAGGTACCAGCTGAAGACGGTCATGACCGCCACGACCAGCACCGCCATCGGTATGCCCAGGACCGATCCCCGTCCCAGGGTCATGATCCACGCGTCGGTCGGGATGGCCACCGAGTAGCCGTCGGTCAGGACCAGCGCCACGCCGCGTAAGCCGTAGAAGCCGGCCAGAGTCACGATGAAAGCGAACACGCCGCGATAGGCCACGAACCAGCCCTGGAACGCGCCGATGGCCGCGCCGATCACGAGGACCGCGACCACGGCCGTGGTGACTCCGACCCCGTCGGCGATCAGCAGCGCGAGGATGGATCCGCTCAAGGCGACGTTCGAACCCGTCGACAAGTCGATTCCGCCGGACGTCATGACGAACGTGACGGCGAGAGCTGCCGCGAGACGGGGCGCGGTCTGCTCGAGGATGTTCAGCCAGTTGTTGCCGGTCATGAAGCCCGGCGTGGTGACGGCGAACAGGATGATCAGGGCTACGAGGAAGAGGAGCACGGCGTACAACGCCACGTTCAGTCCCACGGCCATGCGTACGCGGCTTCGCATGTCCGGCCCGGACTCCGGCCGCGTCTGGACATCGATGGTCATGCTGCTGCCCTTCCGACGATGTGTTCCACGAGCACCTCGAGGGAGGTGGTTCGAGCGTCCAGATTCGACGCGACCGAGCCCTCGTACATCACGCACAGCCGGTCACAGACCTCGAACAGGTCCTGCAGCCGGTGCGTGATCAAGATCACGCTTACCCCCTGCGCCGCGGTTTCCTTGATCAGTCGCAGCACGTCGCGAACCTGTTCGACCGCCAAGGCGGCGGTCGGTTCGTCGAGGATGAGAATGCGCGGGTTGAACGTCAGCGCCCGTGCGATCGCGATGGCTTGCCGCTGCCCGCCCGAAAGATTTCGCACCGGAATGCCGTAGTGCTGAACCCTGATGTTGAGCCTGGACAGGTGTTCGCGAGCGTCTCGGAGCATCGTGGCCGAATCAAGCGTGGTGCCGAACAATCGCTTGGGTTCGCGCCCGAGGAACAAGTTGCCCGGCACGTCGATGTCGTCGCAGAGCGCGAGGTCTTGGTAGACCATTTCGATGCCGACGTTCTTGGCATCTCGGGGACCGGTGAAGTTTTGTCGCTCGCCGTCGATACAGATCTCGCCCGACCCTGGGGTCACGGTACCGGCGAGAACCTTCATCAACGTGGACTTGCCCGCACCGTTGTCACCGACGATACCGACGACTTCTCCGGCGCCCACGTCGAGGTTGACCTTGTTCAACGCGGTGACCATGCCGTAGGACTTGGAGATGTCTTTCATGCTGATCCGGGGCGGTGCACCCGCGGTCGCTGGAGTCATGCTCGATCTCCTCCTTGCTCAGGAATAGTCCTCGCGGTATTCATCGATGTTTTCCGGAGTGACCACGTCGATCTCCAGCATGTTGTCGCGTTCGACTTCTTCTCCGCGGGCGAGTTTGGCCGCCAGCTCGATCGCCTGGACGCCCTCCTGTTTCGCGGGTTGGTTGGCAATGGCTTGGACCAGGCCGCTGTCGATCGCCCGGATCCCCTCGGCGGAAAGGTCCCAGCCGTAGACCTGGACGTCGGTCCTGCCTTGGGATTCGATGGCGGCCAAGGCGCCGATCAGCGCCGGCTCACCGGTGGCGTAGAGGTAGGTGAGGTCGGGGAATGCCGTCAGCAGGTTCTCCGCCTCGTCGACGGCCTTTTCTTGCCGGTTCTGGCCGTCGACGGTCTGCACGACCTCGACCTGACCGCCCAGGGCCTCCTTGAAGCCGTCGGCCCGGGCATTCTGGATCTCGGAGTTGAGGGCACCGACGATTCCGACGGTCGCGCCCTCGGGGTGGTTTTCCGCGGCGTCCTGGGCGACGAGCTCGCCCATCGTGGCACCGCCGGCGCGGTTGTCGACCCCGACCTGCGCCAGCACCGCCGGGTCGTCGATCTGCATGTCGACGGCGATGACCTTCACGTCACTGCCTGCGGCGGAACGCACGGCGGGCAGCACGCTCTCGTACTCGATCGCGGCGACGGCGATGACGTCGACGCCACGGGTGACGTAGTTCTGCATCGCCTCGTTCTGTTTGATGACCTCGTTGTTCGAGTTGTAGACGTCGACGTCCACGTCGTGCTCGGCCGCGGCCTCTTCCACGCCTTCGATCATCTGAGTGCGGAAGGTCGAGGTCATGTGCGCTTGGACGAAGGCGACCTTCGGCTTCTCCCCCGCCTGGCTGGCACCGTCATCAGCTGTGGCCGCACAGCTGGACAAGGCGGCCACAGCGGACAGCGTCGTCAGCGCCAGGACGACGCGCTTACCCGATAACAATCGATCTGCATTGAATGTCCCCATGCTCCTTCTCCCTTGAAGGGCACCTGCGCGGTCCGGTGCCGTGGTGAAGTCCATATTTGGTTTGAGGCAAGGTCTGGCCGGTCCGTAGCTTTAATAGAACGGCGTGTAAACGAGCGGCCAGCCCAGATCCATACGTGGACGATCGTGATTCCAGCCGAGACACTCGGTACGGTGCGGGCACGGCACGGGATCGGCATCAGCGGGAGAACACGGCCGACACCTGAAGGCGCCCTGGTACCAGAACTCGATGTCCAATTCCGCCATGGACACGCCCGCGATCTCGCGTACACGGTCGAAAACGTGGAGTGTGCACGCCCGGAACTCTCGCTCCATCGGTGCGTCCTGATCGATCAGCTTCCGGTTCTTCAGATGGTCGCTGAATTCGTCGCTGATATCGAACACACCCCAACGCACCAGGAACATCGGAATGTAGTAGTCGGTCGGCCCGAACAGATTCTCCGGGTCCTCGATCCGGGTCAGCCGCAGATACTCCTCGGTGCTCTCGATATCCAGGTCTCGACGGTTGTACAGCGCCGTCATCAGCGTCACCGCGAGCTTGGCGAAGGGGTAGTCCCCGTAGCTCAGTGGGAACTCGCGCACGAGCGCCTGGATCGAGCCCTTCCCGTCCGCCCGGAACAGATAGCCGTCTGCCTCGCGCAGCAGGTTGGCCATGTGGCCCTCATAGCGCTCGGCGAGCACGGTGCCGACTTCCCGGAACTTCTCGAGCCGGCGATCCAACAGCTGATACGTGGGCGGCCCGCCACGCTCGTCGCGGTAGATCGACTCGACGTCGGCGAGCGTCATGGATTGGAGATACTCGGGGTTCAACAGGGGAACCCCGTCCTTGATCGCGCGCATGATGCACGCGTTGACCGCGCGCTCACCGGTGAAGAGCTCACCGTTCACCTGACAGTCGAACGCCTCCACCGCCGGATCGGCCTGGCCGGTCCACCGCCAGATGACGAAACTCTGGGCCCGGCGCATCAGGAAGTACTGGAGGGTGTCGCGATCGTTGACGACCGGCGCCTCGGCCGGGTTGAGCGCATTGCCGTCGAGATCGGACACCGGGCGGTTGCTGAAGTAGGTCTGCACGCTGCGCGCCAGAGCCTTCAGCCGCTCTTCATTGATGGAGATGTGTTGCGCGCCGGCCACGATGTCGTCCACGGCAGCAGCCATCGCCGCCCTGGTGATCATTCCCGTACTCACTGAGCCTCCTCGGCGAGCTGGATCAAGAAGGACGGGCGGTTCTGGATGGCTCGGCCGCGAGCGACGCGTGCCGTGACATCGGAGAAGGCTCGTCTCTTGCCAATGATGATCTTGTGATTCCTAGATTATATATAAACTAGAGTATAGAGATCTGGCGCGTCAATGGGTCCGCGACGGATGGGTTTCGCGAGTAAAAGTACGGCGGGCGGATTCCTGCCCGGGACCGCATGGCGTCGACGCCGAAGGCACGCTCCACGGTGGAACATGCGACGGTGTGAGTGTCCGAGGGGGACTTGAACCCCACCCCACCGTCGTCCTGCGGACCGAGCTGGAACTGCGGTGAGGTGGCGCTGACGCCTACAATGGGGCCATGACCAGCCAGGCTGAGGAACTTCTTCGCGCCGCACTCGCGCTGCCGGTCAACGACCGTGCCGACGTCGCGGCCGAGCTGCTGGCCAGCCTCGACGAGCCAGCCGACACCGATCGGCAGGCTGTCGAGGATGCCTGGGCACACGAGATCGAGCGCCGTGCACGTCGAGTGCTGGCCGGCGAGTCTGCCGGCGAGTCGTGGGGTGATGTCCGCGCACGACTCACGCCGAACACCTGATCCCACCGGTGAAGCATCAGGTACGGATCGAGCCGGAAGCCTCCGCTGAGCTCGAGGACGCCATCCGCTGGTACGACAAGCAACACGCCGGCCTCGGTGCGGACTTCCTCGCCGCCGTCGACACGGCCATCGCCCGCATCGACCGTTTGCCGGCCAGCGCTCCGCCCGTGTCTCACGTTGCGGTGGAGCTCCCAGTCCGCCGCGCGCCTGTGCCGCGATTCCCGTACGGCGTCGTCTACCTGGTTCTCGACGACACGATCCGGATCCTCGCCTTCGCCCACGAGCGACGCAAGCCGAACTACTGGCATAGCCGAACGGGCGGACAATAGCGGCTGCCGCACGTAGCACGTACTTGCAAGAGCGTCGGAAGGAGCCGGGCCGATGAGCCGGCACCGCAAATAGCGCGACACCGAACACCTCTTACGCGCTGTGGACACCGCTGGTCCGGAGATCTTCGACGACGAGGTTCGGCAGCTACGCGACCAGGCTCGCGGCTGGCGGGTCGCAGAGCGGCGCCAACATAGAGGGCTGACGTTCGTCGCGGACGCCGGAGTGACGCGCTGCGGGCGCACTCACG
>NZ_DAHVSH010000080.1:0-46480 GCF_027324685.1 Haloactinopolyspora sp. | reverse complement strand
AAGTACTGGTCGAAATGGCGGCGTTCAAGTCGATACGCCTCGAGCTCCTCCTTTAACCGTTTCAGGTGCCGCTGATCTTCTTGGAGGCGATGTAACGTTTGCGCGAGATCGGTCAGCTCGCTGGCCGGAGGCGCTGTGATTCCTTCTTTCGCCAATCCACCGATAAAGGAAGCTCGCGCCGAGAGTAACTCCTCTTCAAAGAACGCCTCCCGTTTTTCTTTTCTGCCTAGCTTCGCCATGACGTGCTCGAAGCCGAGATCAGTCAGCTTCTCGTAGACATTGTCGACCGCGGCGTTACTGAACGAAACTACGCCGACGGTCTTTCCCTGCTCGAGAATGATATTAGCAATAAGATTTAGAATGGACTGGGTTTTGCCGGTTCCGGGTGGGCCGTCGATAACGGAGATGGAGTGATTCAGGGCATTAGTGACCGCTTCGCGCTGACTAATGTTTGAAGAGAACGGAAAGATCAGCGGAGTGACGCCACCGACGGATTCTATAGAATCGCCGTTGATGAATTTCCCGAGCACACTTTCAGGGTGCACAAAACGAAGAGTTTCATAAGGCTGTCGAAGAGAGTTTTCCTTGTCAGGTATCCGAGAAACAATGGCGCGCCAGTAGTTGAGAACATCAATGCCAGCGGTCGTGCGGGCAGCGTCTTTCAGTAGGCGCACGTGGCGAGTCATCGAATGGCGCTCGCCCGCCTTAGTCGCACGAAACACCCGCCACCACGGGGTGCCAGCGTCAGTGAAGCGCCAAAGTTCGACGACGTCTTCTCGGACGCGGCCATCGACCTCGACGACGGCGCCGTCAATTAGCGGTATTCGGACAGGATTCCGCAACACTTTGACGCTGGTCGCGGGGTGTGTGTAGGTCTTCCCACCGTTATAGGTGATCGAGATGTGGGCTGAGTTGGGCTTGTACTGAAGGATGGAGTCAGTCTTGTCGACGAACTCCGATTTTCCCTTGTGTCTGACAAGAATGGCCTCGCGACGTGGGTCGAGCAATGGCTCCGACCTCCCGCATAGATCCGTGCGCCGCCCTTTCGCATCGCCAGGAAGCGGGCTTCCTGACGACAAGATCACTTTACTGGTTTGTACTGATCTTGAAAAGAGGTAGTGCCGACGTCTCCGGGCTCACTGCCCTGCGAGCGCCCCCACCTGCTGGGCCTGGACAGGAGTGTCTGACCGATGTTCGGGCCTGCGTGACCGTTGGCGCTGGACGTCGGCATCCCGCAGCGTCCGGATGTCGCACGGTGGAGTCGACCAAGTGGGATCGGCTGAGCTCGCCGAGGCAGCCGTTGCATGATGTGCAATCTCTGACTCGAGGCTAGGCTGAGGCGCCGAGCGCCGCCGCGAGCACTGGTGCGTGCGCTCCGATGCAAAGACTGCGACACGCGACAGAGGAGTTCTGATGATCCAGTTCTCGCGGGACGAGATGCTGCGGCTCACGGCGGCATGGGACGGGGACCGGTTCGACGACGGGCGGCCGCGGGTGCCCGATGCAACGCTCGAGCGGCTGAGGAACCTCACGGCCGAGCACGCATGGCATGTGCTCGACGAGAACGGCTACCCGTACCAGTACGTCGGCGGGTGGTTGTCGACTCAGGAGCACACGCTGGTCGGGCGTGCCGTGACGTCGCAGTACCTGCCCATCCGCCCGGACTATGACCACGCTGTCGAGCAGATCGGGCGGGAGCGCGGCTTCACCGAGGGTTCACTGCAGAACACGTGGGTCGTGGACTCGCTGGTCGACGGCGACGTGATGGTGGCCGACATCTTCGGCAAGGTCATCGAGGGGACCGTGGTCGGCGACAACCTCGGCGCGGCGGTGGCCGGGCGCACCAAGGCGGGAGCCGTGATCGACGGTGGCGTGCGAGACCTGGTCGGGTTACGCCGGCTGACCAGCGCGAACTTCTACTACCGCGCGGCCGACCCCACGCCGATCCGCAACGTGACCCTGGCCGGCATGAACATCCCGGTCCGGGTCGGCCTGACGACGGTCCTGCCTGGTGACGTGGTCTTCGGTACCGAGAGCGGCGTGACCTTCATCCCGCCGCACCTGGCCGAGGAAGTCGCCCGCCAGGGCGAAACGATCAGCGACCGCGACCAGTTCGCCAAGCAGCGGATCGCGGAAGGGCGGTACACCGCCGGTGAGATCGACCTGCCGGTCTGGGCGGACCACATCGAGGAGGACTATCGCGAGTGGGCGAAAGCCCGCGCCGCCGACGGCGTTGCGACACGTGAGGAGTAGCGCGCCAGGGTTCGCGACACCATCCACTTAGCCGCCAGCACAGTAGATATTGCGTAGTGTGCAACAAACGAGTTTCGCGGCGTCGCAATCGTTGACACCCAGCTCACGCCGTTGCCATCATCGCGTTCAAGTTCAGGGAGCGTTGCAAGATATGCAATGCCCCCGAGGTGGATTGCTGAGAGCGGATGGGCAGCGACCCGCCTGCGGCCATTGATGGAGGACGGATGCACGTGCGGGCTCGGAGAGTGACGGCGATAGCCGCGGCCCTGTGTGTTGGCGTATCGCTTGCCGCATGTGGCGGCGGCGACGACAGCGCCGAGGGACAGAGCACGATCGAATGGTGGGTGCCGGACTGGGACGAGGAAGCAGCCGCTGAACTCCTCGACGAGTTCGCCGAGACCCACCCGGACATCAAGGTGGAGACTGTCCAGACCACGTGGGAGACCATGGGCAACCAGATCCGCGTGGCTCTCGACTCTGGCGACACCCCGGATCTGATCACGGAACTGACGTCGCGGATTCCGGTCTACGCGTCCAAGGGCCAACTGCTCGACGTGACGGACTGGTACGACGACAACATGCCCCGCGACGACTTCTACGAGGCTGCGGTCTCGACGGCCAGCTTCGACGACAAGGTCTACGGGGTGCCGTTCCGCTGGGACGCCGGCTCCATGGTCTACAACGCGGACCTGTTCGCCGAAGCCGGCATCGAGGAACCGCCGGCGACGTGGGCCGAACTGAAAGACGCGGCCAAGGCGCTGCAGGACATCGGCGTCTACGCGTACGGCTGGCCCTTCGGCGAACCGAACAACGCCCGGGTGCGGTGGCTCAACGAGTACTACACCCAGGGCGGCGAGTTCACCGAGGAAGAGGACGGTTCGGTCTCCATCGACGCGGAGGCGTCCGAAGCTGCGCTCGAAGTCCTCGCCGAGGGCTTCGATGAAGGCTACGTGACGCCGTCCTCGTTGGAGGCCAGCAACACCGACCTGCAGAACCTGCTGATCAACGAGCAGATCGCGTTCTACTTCGAGGGCGCATACGCCGTGAAACCGATCGAGGAAGCAGGAATCAACATCGGGACGGCGGTGTGGCCGGGACCGGACGGGCCGGGCACCGTCAGCGCCGACGGGTTCTCCTTGATTGTTCCCGAGGGAACGGAGCACCCGGACGAGGTCAAGGAACTCACCCAGTTCCTGGCGCAGCCGGAGAGCCAGACGCTGATGACCGAGACCTTCCCGGCACGCATCAGTGCTGCCGACGCCGAACGGTTCCAGGACCCGCTCTTCGAGCCGTTCATCAAGCAGCACGGTGAGTACGCCAAGAGCCGGCCTGCGTACGCCGGCTGGGAGGACCTCGTCCCGACGATCCACTCCGCGCTGCAGAGCATCGCGCTGGGCGACCAGACACCGGCAGAAGCCAACGAATCGATCCTCCAGCACGCGGAACAGATCCTGCGGGTCCACTGACGTGGGCTGCTCGGGAGGGCGCGGGATTCGCGCCCTCCCGAGGCATGACGAAGGGCGAAGCATGACGACAACAGCGGTGCGCAGTGGTGCTGCGGTCCGGCGCAGTACGGCCGCGCGACGACGCAACGTCGTTGGCTGGACGCTGACGCTGCCGAGCATCATCGTGATGGCGGTCCTGACCGTCGCGCCGCTGGTCACCGTCCTGGTCGGGGGCATATCCACCCAGGGCTGGGACCGGCTGCAGCTGCTGGCAGCGAACCCGGCCTTCAAAGACCTTCTGACCAACACCGTCATCTGGGTGGTCGCCGGCACGGTCGGTTCGTTGGCCTTCGGCACCGCCGGCGCGCTGGCCCTGCAGCACCGGCTGGTGAAAGCCAAAGGGGCCTGGCGTGCCATCCTGCTGATCCCGTGGATCACCCCCACCGTCGTCGCGGCGACGGCCTGGAAATGGTTCTACAGCCGTGACTACGGCGTCTTGAACTCGCTGTTGATGTCGGCCGGGATCATCGACGAACCAGTCGGCTGGCTCACCGACACTCGCATCGCGCTGCTGGCGGTGGTGCTGGTGCACGTGTGGGCGACGTTCTCCTTCGTCATGCTCATGATCTCCGCCGCGTTGCAGACGATTCCGCAGGAGCTGTACGAGGCGGCCAAGGTCGACGGCGCGGGACCGGTCCGCACGTTCCGCAGCATCGTGTTGCCGAGCATCGCCGACATCGCCTTCATCGTCACGCTGATCGTGACGGTGTGGACGCTGAACTCGTTCCTGCCGGTGTGGGTGATGACCGGTGGCGGCCCGGCGGGAGCCACCAACATCCTTCCGGTGCAGCTATACCAGTACTTCCTGCAAGGCGACGAAGGCGCGATCCACGTCTTGGCGACCATCCAGCTCCTGATCACCATCGGCATCGCTGCGTTCTACGTGCAGCGCACACGAAGGGATCCGCAGCGATGACGGCGTTGAACACCACGCAGCACAACCGCGTGCGCAGGCCCCGCCTGAGCACCCCGGTCCTGTCGCGATTCGGCGCCGGGTTGTCCTACCTGGTCCTGATCTTCTTGACGGTGTTCGGGCTGTTGCCGGTCGTGGTGATGATCGCCACGTCTTTCAAGCCGGCCGACCAGATCTTCCGGTTGCCGGCCACGCTGCTGCCGTCCTCGCCGACGCTGACCAACTACGTCAACGTCTTCACCTCGTCGGACATGCCGCGCGCGATCGGCAACAGCGTGCTCGCCGCGCTCCTCACGGCGCTGATCACCATCCTGCTGGGCGGGACCGCCGGATATGCGATCGCGCGGATCCGCTTCCGCGGCACCGGTCCGATCTCGATCGGGCTACTGCTGGGGCAACTGCTTCCTGTCACGGTCTTGCTGCTTCCGCTGTTCAAGCTGGTGTCGTCGATGGGCGTGCTCGACACCATCCCTGGCGTGGTGATCACTCACCTGACCATCGTGTTGCCACTGGTCACCTGGATGGCGACGTCGACGGTGCGCAGTGTCCCGGTGGAGCTGGAAGAAGCGGCCATGATCGACGGATGCACGCGCCTGCGTGCGGTTCGCACGGTCGTGCTGCCGGTGGCCGCGCCCGGGATCGTGGCGCTGGGCATCTTCTCGTTCCTCCAGTCATGGAACGAGTTCGTCTTCGCCTCCGTGGTGTCGCGGTCGATGAGCTCGCGGACCGCGCCGGTCGCGTTGACCGACTTCGCCGGGCAGTTCCAAGTCGACTGGGGTGCCACCATGGCCGCGGCGACGGTCATCTCGCTGCCGATCACGATTGTGTTCCTGCTGGTCCAGCGGTACTTCATCCAGGGCATGTCGGCGGGGGCGGTGAAGGGATGACCTCGGCGGTGGTGACCGGCGCAGCGCACGGGATCGGTGCGGCCTGCGTCCGCACGCTCGTCCAGCGCGGGTTCGACGTCATCGCGTGCGATGTCGAGCCGCTGCCGGATTCGGTGCTCGACGCGCTCGACGCGCCCGACGCGCCCGATGGCCCCGCCGTCCGCGGCCGGGTCTGGTCGATGACGGTGGACGTGGCCGCCGCCGACGCGCCCCAACGGATCGCCGACGAGGTCGCGGCCCGGTGCGGCGAGCTCGACCTGCTCGTCAACAACGCCGGCATCGGCGCCGAGGGCCATTTCGCCGATCTGCCGCGGGCGCAGTGGCAGCGGGTCATGGACGTTTCGCTCACCGCACCGTTCCTACTCACTCAGGCGCTCTGGCCGTACCTGCGCAAACCGGGCGGTGCCGTGGTGAACGTCAGCTCCATTCATGGTCAGCGGCCGTTGCCGGAGCAGGCTGCCTACGCGGCGGCGAAGGGCGGCCTGGAGAACCTCACGCGTGCGCTGGCGGTCGATGCTGCACCGCACGGGGTGCGCGTCAACGCCGTCGCACCCGGGTTCACCCGCACCCGGCGATGGGACGAGTGGATGGGTGCCAGCGGTGAGCAAGCCGAATGGAACCGGCGCGAGGTCGCGCGACTGATCCCGTGGGGCGCGCCCGGGGAGCCCGACGACGTCGCTGAAACGATTGCATGGCTCGGTACCCCCGACGGCCCCCCGCTGACCGGTGCCGTCGTCCCGGTGGACGGCGGACTCGGCGCGCTCGCCTTCGCGCGCCTGCAGTACGACGACGTGAACCACACCTGCGTAGAAGGAGAACCGCCGGCATGAGTTCGAAGATCATCGGGGTGGACGCCTTCCACGTCCAAGTGCCCGTCCGGCTGATCGAGGACGGCGGCATCGCGCCCTACGCGGGCAGCCAGGACGCGAAGGGGGTCACTACCGCACAGAGCCTGCTGATACGCGTCCGCACCGACGACGGCCTCAGCGGTTGGGGCGAGATGAACACCGGGTTCGACCGCGCCGTGGACGTCTCGCTGGTCAAGAACTGGATCGAACCGGCGCTGATCGGCCAGGACGCCACCCGCATCCGCGAGACCATGGCCCGCGTCGACGCGCCGTACTGGCCGCAGTTCAGCCGTCCCGCGTTGGCCTGCGCGGCTGAGATGGCGTTGTGGGACATCACCGCACGCGGCATGGGTCGCCGGGTGGCCGACCTGCTCGGTGGGCCGGTGCGTGACCGGGTGGAGGTCGGGTTCTGCCTGGGCATCAACGACCCCGACACGACGGCGGCCGTCGCGCGGCGGGCTTACGACGAGGGCTGGCGGGTCTTCAAGACGAAGGTCGGACTCGATCTGGACACCGACCTCGCACGCATCCAGGCCATCGTCGACGCGACCGACGGACGGATGCGGCTGCGGCTCGACGCGAACCAGGCCTATGACCGCATCAGCGCGCTCACGTTCCTGCGCCAAGTCGCAGCGTTCCCCGTCGAATACGTCGAGCAGCCGCTTCCTGTCGGCGACTACGCCGGCCACCGTTCCCTGGTGGAGCGGGCCTTGGTGCCGATCGCGATCAACGAGGACGCCTACACCACCGGCGGCGTCGCGCGGGCGGTGGCCGAAGGCAGTATCGACGCCGCGGTCGTGGACATCGAAGGCGCTGCCGGCGTGAGCGGGCTGCTGGAACTGGCCGCGATCGGGTCGGCCTTTCACATTCCGCTGGCGCATCACTGCGGCTGGGATCTCGGCGTCAAGACCGCGATGATGCTGCAGGTGGTCGCGGCCTCCCCGGCGATCAACCTGGCGTCGGACTCCACCTACGCGATGCACCTGGACGACGTGCTGACCACGCGGCTGGAGACCACGGACGGCTCGATGCCGGTCCCGGAGGGCCCGGGTATCGGCGTGGACGTCAGCGAAGAAGCTGTTGAGAGGCTGACATGGCGATGACCGAACCGGCTCCGGCGCAGATCTACGCCGACCTCGGCGTCCGGCGGGTCATCAACGCAGCCGACACCTACACCGCCCTCGGTGGCGGCCGCCTGCCGGAGGACGTGACCGCCGCGATGTCGGCCGCGGCAGCGCACCACGTGGACGTCGACGAGTTGCTCACCGCCGTCGGCCGAAGGCTGGCCGAGTTGATCGGTGCGCCGGCCGCGCACGTCGTCAACGGCGCTGCGGCAGGGCTGGCGGTGTCGGTGGCCGCCTGCATCACGGGCACCGACGCCGCCGCGGTGGGTCTGCTGCCGGACACCCGTGACCGCCGGGACGAGGTGGTGATCCTCGCCTCCCAACGCAACAGCTACGACCGCGCCGTGCTCGCTGCGGGCGCCACGCTGGTCCAGGTCGGGCATGCCGATTCGACGCCGCCGTGGGCGGTGAGCGCCGGGATCGGTCCGCGGACCGCGGCGGTGCTGTACTTCTCCGGGACGCAGTTCGAACGGTGTGCACCGCCGCTGCCCGAGGTCGCCGAGGCCGCCCACGCCCACGGCGTGCCGGTCATCGTCGATGCCGCCGCGCAGTTCCCGCCGGTGGCGAACCTGACCGGTTACCTGGACCAGGGCGCCGACCTCGTGCTGTTCAGCGGCGGCAAGGGGCTGCGCGGTCCGCAATCGACCGGGCTCATCGTGGGCCGGGACGATCTGGTCGCGGCGTGTGCTGCCAACTCCTACCCGCATCATTCGGTCGGGCGCTCGATGAAGACGAGCAAGGAGAACGCACTGGGCCTGCTCGCGGCCGTGGAACGTGCGCTGAAGCTGGACTGGGACGGCGAGTACCGCCGGTGGGAGCGGTTGCTCGAGCAGTACCAGGCTCGCCTCGATGCCGTGCCGGGACTGCGTACCTGGATCGTGCCCACCGGACGGCTGGGACAGACCTGTCCCCGGCTGTTCTTCCAGTGGCCACAGAGCATCGACGCCACCGCGGCGGACGTGGAACGGCGCCTGGCCGACGGGTCTCCGGCCATCGCCATCGGCGTGGAGGACCCTCGCTCCCAGCAGGCGTTCATCAATCCGTACTCCGTGCTCCCCGACGAGGAGGAGTACCTCATCGAGGCCGTGGCCGCCGCGATGCGTGCGCTGAGCGAGGGGGAGTCATGAACACACCGGAACCGACGGGCGTCGAGCTGCGCATCGACAACGGTCGCGTCTTCACCCCCGACGGCTTCGCCGACGCTGCCGTCGGCATCCGCGACGGCCGCATCGAGTTCGTGGGCGCCCAGGCGGATGCTCCGCGGGCACGCGAGACCGTGGACGCCGAGGGCGCACTGGTCGTTCCCGGCCTGGTCGACCTGCACACCCACGTCTATCTCGGGTCAGCCAGGTTGGGCATCAACCCGGACAAGACCGCGGCCCGCAGCGGCGTGACGACCTGGGTCGACGCGGGCACCAGCGGAGCCGGAACGTTCGAGGGCCTGTTGATGCACGTGCGGGACCGCAGCCGGGTACGGGTGGTCCCGTTCCTCAACATGTCCTTCGTCGGCCTGGCGCCGGCGGGCATGCTGACGCGCGAGATCGGCGAGCTGTGGGATCCGGCCTTCGCTGACCTGCGCGCCGTGCTCCGGGCGGCCGAGGAGTTCCCGGACGAGATCAAGGGCATCAAGGTACGGGCGAGCTCCAACGCGCTCGGTGACAACGCTGCCATCGTGTTGCCGCAGGCGCGCGAGGCCGCTGACGAGCTCGGTGTGCCCCTCATGATCCACATCGGGATGGCGCCGCCGACCCTGGTCGAGATCCTGCCGTACCTGCGCGCCGGTGACGTGTTGACGCACTGCTTCCATCCGCACGCCGGCGGGCGGATCATCGGCGCCGACGGCCGGGTACGCCCGGAGGTCAAGGAGGCCGTCGCACGCGGCGTACGCCTGGACGTCGGTCACGGCGTGGCCAGCATGTCGCACCAGGTGGCGATCCAGGCCCTCGACGAGGGCGTGCAGCCGGATTCGCTGTCGTCGGACATCCATGCCGAGAACGTCGGCGGGCCGATCAAGAGCATGCTCACCGTGATGGACATGTTCCTCGCTCTGGGTATGCCGCTTGACGACGTGCTGGACCGCTCGACACGACGGCCTGCCTCGGTACTCTCGCGCGCCGATCTCGGCCGGCTGGAGCCGGGTGCGGCCGGTGACGTCGCGGTGCTCGCCGTGGAAGCGACCGACCGGTGGAAGCAGGACTCCACCGGGCACCGCCTGCAGCTCACGCAGCACTTCGTGCACCGCCTGACCGTGGTCGGCGGGCAGGTTCTCGCGCCGTTCGACGACGGACGCGAGGAGTTCCGGTCCTCCCCGTGGCTGACGAAGTTCGGGGCCACGGGCGATGACGGCGATGACAACCACTAGAGAAAGGACAGCCATGAGCTTCGAACAACGAGTCCGCGACCTCGGTATCGAGCTACCCACCAAGATCGGGCAGCGCGGTGGTGTGGTGCCCTGCGTCCAGGACGGCAACATCCTCTACGTCTCCGGACATGGCCCCGAGGACAACGAAGGCAACCTGTTGTACCGGGGACGCGTCGGCGCCGAGGTCAGCCTCGAGGAGGGGTACGCGGCGGCTCGGGCCACCGGGGTGCAGTTGTTGCGCTCGGTCCGTGACCACGTCGGCAACCTCGACCGGGTCGATCGCATCATCAAGCTGCTCGCCCTGGTGAACAGCGCTGACGACTTCCACGACCAGCCCGCGGTGGTGCACGGCTGCTCCGACCTGCTCGTCGAGATCTTCGGTGAGCGCGGCCGTCATGCCCGCTCGGCGATGGGGACGTCCAATCTCCCGCTGAACCAGCCGGTCGAGATCGAGATGATCGTGCGGCTGCGCTGACGGGCCAACAGCCCCGGGCCGCAGTTTGTGCACAACGAAAGGTACGAGGACGTCGAATGAAGATCGTCGTAGTCGGTGGAGCGTCGACCTACACCCCTGAGCTCATCGATGGCTTTGCCCGCCAGCAGGACCTGTTGTCCCTCGACGAGGTCGTGCTGGTCGACCCGGCCGCTGACCGGCTCGAGCTGGTGGCGGGCATGGGCGAGCGGATGCTGCGGGCGGCCGGGGAGCCGTACCGGCTGACCCATACCGGCGATCTGCGCTCCGCGCTGGAAGGCGCCGACGTCGTGCTCATCCAGATCCGGGTGGGTGGCCAGGAGACCCGGGCCGTCGACGAGAACTTCCCGCTGGAGTTCGGGTGCATCGGGCAAGAGACCACCGGCGCCGGCGGGCTGGCGAAGGCGTTGCGGACGGTCCCGGTCGTCCTCGACATCGCGGCCCAGGTGGCCGAGCACGCGCCGGACGCCTGGATCGTCGACTTCACCAACCCGGTCGGGATCGTCACCCGAGCCCTCCTCGACGAGGGGCACCGGGCTGTCGGGTTGTGCAACGTGGCGATCGGCCTGCAGTACTTCTTCGCCCGGATGCTGGAAACCGAGCCGAGCGAGGTGCAGCTGGCCCACGTCGGCCTCAACCACCTGAGCTGGGAGGCCGCTGTACACCACCAGGGCAAGGACGTGTTGCCGGAGCTGCTCGCCTCCCGTGCGGAGGAGATCGCGAAACGGGTGCAGCTGCCGGCGTCGGTGGTCGAACATCTCGGCCTGGTGCCGTCGTACTACCTGCGGTTCTACTACCAGCACGACGAGGTCCTCCGGCAGCTGCAGGACGGGCCGTCGCGGGCTGACGAGGTGCTGCGGATCGAGCGCGAGCTGTTGGACCTGTACGCCGACCCGAGCGTCGACTACAAGCCCGACGCGCTCACTCGCCGTGGTGGCGCGCTGTACTCGGAGTCCGCGGTCGAACTGGTGTCGTCGCTGCTCGGCTCACGTGACGGTGTGCATGCGGTGAACGCGCGCAACGCCGACGCCCTGGATTTCCTGCCGCCCGACGCGGTCATCGAAGCGAGTGCGGCCGTCGGCAACGGCACGATCGAGTTCGTGCCGGCGCCCACGCTGCCCGCCTCGGCGCGCGGGCTGATCGCCCACGTGTCGGCATACGAGGAGTTGGCCGTCGATGCCGCCGTGCGCGGCGGACGCCGACGGGTCACCGACGCGCTACTTGCCCACCCGCTGATCGGCCAGTGGCCGCTGGCCGAACAACTCGCCGACCGGTTGATCCAGGAGAACAGGAAACACCTGGCATGGGCATGACCGAACCGCTGGTCGTCGGCGTCGACGGGGGCAACTCGAAAACCGACGTAGCCCTCGCGACGCCGGACGGTCGGACGCTGGCGATGGTTCGGGGGTCGGGCAGCTCGCCGGACAAGCTGGGGGACGAGTCAGCTGCTCAGGTGATCACCGACCTCGTCGAGGCGGTCCAGCAGGAGGCGAACGCCGCCGCGCCGATCGGCAGGTTGAGCGCGTTCCTGGCCGGTCTCGACCTGCCTGAGGACGCGCCTCGGTTCAATGCGGTGCTGACTCGGCGCTGGCCGGAGGCCGACGTCCACGTCGACAACGATGCGATGGCGGCCCTGTTGGCTGGGACCGGCGGGACTGCGGGCGTCGCGGTGATCTGCGGTGCGGGCATCAACGCGGTCGGCCTCGGAGCGGCTGGTCAGCGGGCATCTTTCCGCTCGCTCGGGGCGCTGTCCGGTGACTGGGGTGGCGGGCTGGGTCTGGGCCGGACGGTGCTGTGGCATGCCGCCCGGGCCGAGGACGGCCGCGGCCCGCGGACCCGGTTGGCGGAACTGACGAAACAACACTTCGACGTGCACAGCATCGACGAGGTCGTCATGGCCCTACACACGGGCAAGCTCGCCGAGACGCGGCTGGCCGAACTCGTCGACGAGCTCTTCCGGGCCGATGACGAGGCGGACCCGGTGGCGGTGTCGGTCGTGGGCCGCCTGGCTGAGGAGATCGCCGCGATGACCCGGGTCATGCTCGATCGAACGCAGTTGCGGGGCACCGGTGCCAGAGTCGTTCTGGCCGGTGGCGTGCTGACCGGCGGCCGCGACCGCTTGGATAAGCTGATCGACGAAGCGTTGTACCGTGTGGACCCGACTTCGAGCCTCGTGCGGTTGGATGTGCCGCCCGTGGCTGGGGCCCTTGCGCATGCGTTGCCCGAAGGCCTACCGGACCGCGAGCGTTCGCGAATCAAGGAGATGTCACAGGACGCACGCCGGTACCCGGCTGCGGCGGAAGGTGTGGTCACGTGACGAGCGGCAGAGCGAACGGCACCAGTGATCGCACGTTGCTGCTCGCGATCGCTGGAGGACACCTCGAAACCCACTGTGTGCTCCTCGACCTGGACGGTCATGCGCTGGCCAGCCGATCGACGCGCACCGCCTCCCCTCAGCACGTCGGGTTCGACGAGTCCGCACGGGTGATCGGTGAGCTCGTGAACGCGACGGTCACGGCAGCCGAGGTCGCCGACGCTCGCGCGGTGCGCCGGCTCGTCGTGTTCATCGCCGGCGCCGACACCCCCGAGGACCGTCGAGAGCTCGAGCAGCGCCTGGCGAAGTTCTATCCGCATGCCGCTCTCACCGTGGACAACGACATCCACGCCATCCTGTGGGCAGGTCTGCGACGCCCGTCCGGCGTCGCGGTGCTCGCTGACGACGGGATGAACGCCATCGCCCGGTCAGCCACCGGCATGACGGCGGGCTATCTCGCCTTCGGCCAGGTGTCCGGGGAGTGGGGTGGACGCATCGGGCTCGGGCGCGAGGTGTTGTACGCCGCCTCGCGGGCCGAGGACCTTCGAGGTCCGCAAACGTCATTGCAGTACTACGTCGCCGCGCATCTGGGCCGGTCGACGGTCCGTGAAGCGTTGATCGCCTGCCGGGCGCGGGGCGAGTTGGACCGCGAACTGCCTGGGCTGGCCGACCTGTTGTTCGTCGCCGACGACGAGGGCGACGATGTCGCCTGCGGGCTCGTGGACCGGTTGGCCGACGAGGTCGTGATCATGGCGACAGCGGCCATGAAGCGCGCGCGGGTGAATCCCGCCGGCAGTGACGTCATCCTGGCCGGCTCACTGCTCACCCGGGGCCATCGCCGCCTCGACGACCGGGTCGACGAGCAGTTTCATCGGCTCGTTCCGGGCCTGTCGATCACCCGGATGTCCGTGACGCCCGTGGTAGGCGCCGCGCTGGCCGGGATCGGCGCCGAACGAGGCGGTCCCGCGCTCGGAGACGACCTGATGAATTCGATCATCTCCGGAATCTCCGCACTGCCGGAGCAGGCTCCGGTCAGACCGGCCGAAGATCGAGGTGGCATGGCATGAGCCAGAGCCTGGACCGTGGGCTGCGCATTCTCGACGAGATCGTGGCCGGCCGCACCACGCTGACCGAGATCTCGCAAGCACTCGGCGTGCACAAATCAACCGTCCTGCGCTTGCTGACCGTGCTTCAGCAGCACCATTTCGTGTCGCGGGTCGGAACGTCGAACTACCGGCTCGGACACCGGCTGTTCGACCTGGCGAGCTTCGCGATGGAAAGCCGCGACGTCACCGCATCATTGCACGAACCACTTCGCACGCTGGCCACGGTGACCAAGAGCACCGCCTATGCCGTGATCGACGACCTGGGGTCCGGCGTGGTGATCGACGTCGCCGACCCCGCCGACCAGCCGAGTGATCTCGTCCAGGTCGGGATGGAGCTCCCACTGCACGCGTCCGCAGCTGGGCGCGTTCTGCTGTCGGCGATGAAACCCGCCGAGCTCGACAGTGTGGTGAACAGCAGCCTCGCCAAAGCCGGGCCGGATGCCGCAGGCGTCGACAAGGACGCGCTCCTCGGCGACATCGACAAGGTGCGGGTCTCAGGTATCGCGCAGGTCCCGGGCGAGTTCCGGGCGGGCGGACTGTCCGTCGCCGTTCCCGTACGGGACGCGCGCAACGAAGTCGTCGCCGCGCTGGCGCTGATCGGGCAGCCCTCCGAGCACGCCCGGTTCCAGCCGCGTACCCTGCTCGCGCAGCTTCTCGCAGCGGCCAGCAGCGCGTCGGCTCGACTCGGCTGGACCGGCACCGTCGTGGGCTGACCGGCGCCGGCGTCGGCCTTCCGGCTACGTCTTGTCCGCGAGCATGCCCTCCATCTGCTGGACCTGGGTGTGCTGCGTGGTCAGCATGTCGGTGGCCCACTGTTCCAACGTGACGTCGTTGCCGTTGGAGATGACGTCGACCAGCATGGTGATCGCGCCCTGGTGATGCTCGATCATCAACTGCAGGTACAGCACGTCGAACGCGGTGCCCGACGATGCGCTCAACTGATCGAGCTCTTCGGGGGTGGCCATTCCCATCGCTTCGAGCATCTCCGGATGTTGCAGCATGTGGTGGTAGGCCTGTTCGGCGTCGGTGACTTCGAGGTCGTGCCAGCGTTGCCAGTTCTGCATCATCGAGATCTCGAGGCCCTGCTCGACGTCGATCCGGTCGGCCAGCGAGAGCAGTGATGGGTCGCTGGAGCGGTCCGGAGCCATGCGGCTCATGACGAGCGCCTGGTAGTGGTGCGGAATCATCATCTCGACGAATTCCACGTCGACGTCGTTGGCGGTGTTCTGCGCGAGCGCTTCGGAGCGTGCTTCGGCGGGGGACGCCTCGGAGCGAGGTTGTTCTGCCGCTGTGGCGGAGACCGCCGCCGCGCCGATCGCGAGGGCGGTCGTCAACAGCGCACTGGCGACTCGTCGGTGATTCATCGTGCGCCCGTCCTTTCTGCTGTGCTCGGTGATCGACAGGGATCCCTTAGCGCCGGGGCAGTAGCGGATCCCTGTCGATCACCGAGCTCACGCGAAGGTCAGTCCCGATAGCGGGGTTGAGTCTGCGCGTTGAAGTGATCCATCCTGATGCGGTTGGCTCCGGCGAACTCTCGGCCCCTGACCTTCAGGACATCCAGGCCTTTGGCGATGTCGCTGGAGTAGATGTAGCCGTTGTACCAGTACGCCGACCAGGAACCACCGAGTCCGGGCGGGTCCAGCGGACCGCGCTCGAAGTAGGCGATCTCGACCGGGTTGTCCGGGTCGGTGAAGTCGTACACCGAGACGCCGCCCTGGTACCACGCCTGCACCATGATGTCGCCGTGCTTGACGGGGATCAGCGAGCCGTTGTGCGCGACGCAGTTCTCGGTGTCCTGTTGGTGGCGCGGGATCTTGAAGTAGCTACGGAACTCCAGGGTGCGGTCGTCGCCCTGGCCGACGATGTCGAAGATGGCGTTCGCGCCCCGCTCGGGCCCGATCTCCTCGTTGCAGGTGGCTGCGCCACCACCGCCGAGCTCGTCGGTGAACACCACGCGCTTGGCGTCGTTGGTGAAGGTCGCCGAGTGCCAGAAGGCGAAGTTGGCGTCCCTGACCGTGGTGATCACGTACGGGTCGGCGGGATCGGAGACGTCCATCAGGATTCCCTCACCCATGCAGGCGCCCGCAGCGAGGTCCTCCTCGGGGAACACGGTGATGTCGTGGCAGCCGGCGGTGCCGGGAGCGCCACCGTCGGGGAACAGGTTCGGCTTGGCGATCACCGCGGCCTCGGACGGGTTGTCCAGCGGCACTTCCACGATCGAGATCGAATCGTGCGGCGGCTGGCAGTTCGGGAAGGCGTCAGCTGGGCCGTACGACGAGACGTAGAGGTAGACGACCTCGCCACTGTCGTCCGGGACCAGTGTGTGCGTGTGCGACCCGCAATCGGTCTGCACGGACCCGACGTACTCGGGGTTCTCGATGTCGGTGATGTCGATGATGCGCATGCCTTCCCAGGCGTCCGGGTCGGCCGGCGACGAGCCCTCGCTCTGGCACGAGTCGTCCGTGCGCGCGGAGTCGACCGACATGAACACCAGCGACCCGTCGGGGCTGACGGTGGGGTCGCCCTGCCCGCCGGGACACGAGAACTGGCTGACGAGTTCGGTCTTTCGCGGGTTCTTGATGTCGTAGATGTTGATGCCGCCGTAGCTGCCTTGGATAGCGTAATCACCCCAGAACGCCAGGTCACTGTGGGTGAAGCCTTCGTTGACTCCCTGCTGTGGGATGTTCGCGACGTGCGAGATGTTGTCGCTGTGCGCGATCTCGTCGGGTTCGAGTTCGTCGTACTGCGCGGCGGACGGACCGGCCAGGCCGACCGCTGCGACGACCAAGGCGCCGGTCAGCGCGGTCACCTTCGAGCCGAACCATGATCGGCCGCTGCGCTGGGGGAACTGCATGTCGAAGCCTCCTGACACATGTGACTAGTGCTTCCGGGGGGGCACTGCCTGGGTGATACCGCTGGTCATCTGGATGGAGTGAGGCTGAACGAAAATCGACGATAACGGTTCAAGAGGGACATGACTACCCCTTGACAAGTCCGCATGCGGCTCGGTGAGACGTATGAATGGCGGGCATCGTATTCCGCGTCGCCTCGCCGACTAGAGTGGCGCAGGAGTTCTTCGCCGGCTCATCGCCGCGTCGGCGGTATCGAACGAGTGCGGGCCCCGCAGGCAGGCGCTGCGAGCCGACCGCGCAGCAAGGCAGGCGTTGATGTCATCGACGAAGATCGACCTCTGGTCCATCGGACCGTCGGTCTATCTCCCGTCATTGCTCTTCGGTATCGGACAGGGAGCCATCGCTCCGGTCATTCCCCTCAGCGCGCGGCACCTCGGGGCATCCGTCGCGACGGCCGGGCTGGTCGTCGCATTCCTCGGTGTCGGGCGCGTCATCGGTGACCTGCCGGCGGGTCTGCTGGCCATCCGGATGGGCGAGCGCCGGGCGATGCTCGTCGCGCTCGTCGTCACCGTCGCCGCGCTCGGTGCCTGCATCACGGCAACCAGCGTCGCCGTCCTGATCGTCGCCGTCGTGTTCATCGGATTCGCGACGGCGGTGTTCGGGTTGGCGCGGCATGCGTATCTCGCTGACGTGATGCCGTACGAGCAGCGCGGGAGGGCCCTGTCGACGCTGGGCGGGACCCATCGCGTCGGCATGTTCGTGGGGCCGTTCCTCGGCGCCGCCATGATGAAAGGCCTGGGCACCGACGGCGGATACTGGCTGCACGTGGTGGCTTCCGTCGCCGCGGCCGTCGTCTTGATCGTCGTCCCGGACCCACCGACGGCGCGGCACGTCGTCGAGGCGCATCGGTCGCCGTCCCCGATCAGTATGCGGCGGGTCATACGGCAGCAAGCGCCGGTACTCCGGACGCTCGGGGCGGCGGCGTTGCTGGTTGGGGCCGCGCGTGCGTCGCGGGAGGTCGCGCTGCCGCTGTGGGGCGAGGAGATCGGGCTGAGCCCCGCGACGACGAGCCTGATCTTCGGCATCTCCGGAGCGGTCGAGATGCTGCTGTTCTATCCCGCCGGCATGGTCATGGACCGGATGGGACGGCGGTGGGTCGTGGTGCCGTCGATGCTGATCCTGGGCATGTCCCTGGTGCTGCTGCCACTCACCGCGGCACTCGGGACATACACCGCGGTCGCAGCGTTGATGGGGCTCGGTAACGGCCTGGGCAGCGGCATCATCATGACGATCGGCGCGGACGTGTCCCCGGACGGCGGCCGCGCGGCGTTCCTGGGGGCGTGGCGCCTACTCTCCGATGTCGGGAACGGTTTGGGGCCGCTGTCGGTCAGCGCCGTCACGGCGGTGGCGACGCTGGGTGTCGCGGTTGCCGCAGCCGGGGGCATCGCCTTCCTCGCCGCGGGCCTGATGGCGCGGTGGGTGCCGCGACACCGGCCGTCCCACCCCTCATGACGGGGTGGGACGGCCAGTGCCGACGGGTGACGCGGCACGTCACTCCTCGAAGGAGTCCTTGACGTGCACCGGGTAGAAGTGAACCTCGCGGCCCTGCCCGCCCATGCCGGTGCCCGGGTCGACCGGCGGCGGCTCGGCTGTGGCCATCTTGATGCCGAGGCTCAGCGGAATGTTGTGCCGGTGCGGCGTGTGCTGTGAGTACACCGGTTCGGTGAAGCCCATCTCGGTGAACGTTCCCGAGATCAGCATGGCGTGGTCGATCTTGCCGTCCGGCTTCTTGTCCGGGTCCCAGTCGGCGAACAGCACATCGCCCGGCTGAAGATCCCAGATGGCGTCCGTCTCGGCCGGGCTGCCGGACTTCCACGCCTCGGCGCGCCCGGATTCGGTCATGAAGCGCCACAGCATGTACGCGATCGTCCAGGTCTCGGACGCGCGGTACGGGCTCGGCCACGACAGCGCGTCGGTCCAGTTCTCGACGTTGCCCGGCCAGTAGCCGTCGACCTTGGGCCAACCACCGGCGACCAGCATCTGGGAGGCGAAGTTCGTGCAGTCGTTCACGTTGTCGTAGGCCGGATACTCGTCCTCGTCGAACCACACGTGGTGGTAGTCGTGGTTGTAGCGCGGAGTCGGCCCGGGTGAGTAGTCGATGATCGACCACGTCTGCGCGTAGGCGGCTGCGGCGTCGCGGTCATAGGAGACCGTGCGGAGTTGGTGGGGCGGACCGCCCGCGTCCGCCGGAGACTCGGCTGGCTCGGAGTTCTCGGCGGGTCGTGATTGCTGCGCCGACTCCTCCGTACTGGGTGGATCGACGTAGGAGACCTTCTCGACGTGCCACTGGCCGCGTGAACGGCTGAAGTCGATGCGGTAGCGATCGCTGAGCATCGACGATCCGAGCTCATCGTCGTTCCAGGTCAGATTGGTCACCGAGGTGGTGGTCACCGAGGCTCTGTCGGGGTGGATCTCGACCTCGGCGCCGGGAACGAAATCGGTCTTGACGTCGCTGGCCCGCAAGCCCCGCTCGTCGGCGAGTTCGGTGGCGATCTGCGCGATGCTGCTGCTGACGTTGGCCGGTTGGGCGGCGACTCGATGGGCGGGCAGCCGTGCAGCTCCCTGCTCACCGGGTCCCAACCATCCCTGGTCGCGGTCGGCCAAGTACTGCTGGGCGAGCAGCTCGACCTGACGTTCCGGCGGCAGCGGAGTGGTCATGGCATCGGCGTCCGTCGTCGGCTGGGCAGCCACGGTGTTGGTCGCCACGGCGCTGAGCGCGATGGCCGCGCACACGGTCAGTGTGCCCATGTGTGTGTTCCGCAATGTGCATCCTCCATGCGTTTCCGCGGACCCGATCGGCCCACGGCGATGGTGACGGCGGCCGCATTCCTCCGGCTTGCCTGACGCTTTCTTGCCGACGGCGTTGGATATCGTGATCGTCGATCGTCGGAGGCGGGATGGGGACGCAGTTTCAGGCGCTGGGCCGGATCCGGTTGCTGCGCGACGGAGCGGAAGCCGCGATCTCGGGGAAACTGGCCCGCACGTTCCTCGCCATGCTGCTGTCTCGCCCGAACGAGCCGGTTCCGGTGCACGTGCTGGCTGAGGCGCTGTGGCCCGGCGAACCTGACGACGGCGCGCAGCGCAAGCTGCAACTACACGCGCACAAGCTTCGCCGGCTGCTGGACGAGCCGGATCGGCTGGCTTTCGAACACGGTGGTTATCGGCTGCGGGTGGATCCGGGTGACGTGGACGTCCAGGTGTTCGAGTCGTTGGCTGATCAGGCCGTGGAATCGGCCGGTGTGGACCGGACCCGCTGTGCCGAGTTGGCTCGCCGCGCCCTCGAGTTGTGGCGGGGAACGCCGTACGGCGGCTTGGACGTACCTGAGCTGGTGGCCGAGGAACGCCGGCTGTCCGAACGCCGGCTGGCCGTGCTGGAACTTCTCTACGAGTCCGAAGTAGCGCGCGGTCGCGCCGGCGCCGTCGTCAGCGAGCTCGCTGACCTGGCTCGACGACACCCGCTGCGCGAACGGCTGATTGCGCTGTTGATGACAGCGCTGTACCGATCCGGGCGCCAGGCCGAAGCGCTCGAGGTGTATCGGAACGCACGAGACACGCTGGTCGACGAGCTCGGCATCGAGCCGGGGCCTGAGCTGCGAGAACTCGAACGCCGGGTGCTGGCGGACGACGTACCGTCCGGCGACGCGGACGTACGACCAGAGCACCAGCAGACGCCAGCGCCTGCGGACCGTCCACACGTTCCCCGGCAACTGCCTGTTGACATCGCCGGATTCATCGGCCGTGCAGGCGACGTCGAGCAACTGGACCGGCTTGTCGAAGCCGGCATCGACAACGGCGGGACCATCATCGCCGTGCACGGGCCGGCCGGTGCCGGCAAGACGACGGTCGCGGTGCACTGTGCCCATCGCCATGTCGACCGGTTCCCCGACGGCCAGCTCTTCCTCAACCTGCGTGGGCACGGCCCCAGCGAGCCGCTCGACACCGCCACCGCGCTGGACGCCCTCCTTCGGGGCCTGGGCTGGACCGGCGCGCTGCCTGAGCACCAACACCAGCGCAGCGAGCTCTTCCGCGATCAGATGGCCGATCGACGGATGCTCGTCGTGCTCGACAACGCGCGCGACACCGACCACGTCCGGCCGCTGCTGCCCGGTGGGCGCAACGTCGTCGTGGTGACGTCACGCAGCCAGTTACGTGGTTTGGCCGCACGCGACGGCGCGGACCGGGTGCCGGTCGAGCACATGACGGCAGAAGACGCCGTCGAACTCCTGCACGCGCGGCTACAGGCTCACCCGGACGTCCAGACCGCGGACGGCCTGGTCGCGATCCGGGAGCTGGCCGAGCTCTGCGGGAATCTACCGGTGGCCCTGGCCGTGGCCGCCGAACGAGCCGGGCGCTATCACCGTCTCGCGCTCCGCGACGTGGTCGCCGACCTGCGGCGAGAACACAACGTCCTGAACACCCTCACGGCGTGGGAAGACGACCCCACGACAAGTGTCCGGGCCGTGTTGTCGTGGTCGTACGAGGCGCTGGCTGACGACGCGGCCCGCCTGTACCGGCTGCTCGGGCTGCATCCGCACCCCACGTACTCGACTGTGGCGGCAGCGGCACTGTGTGGTGTCGGTGTCGCGGCAGCGGGCCGGCTACTCGGCCGGCTGGTCGACACGCATCTGGTCAGTGAACCCCGGCCGGGTGAGTACGAGATGCACGACCTCGTCCGCGCCCACGCGGCTGAGCTCGTCCACGCCACCATCGCCGATGCGGAGCGGACGGCCGCGGTCGACCGGATGCGGTCGGCCTACGTGCACAGTGTCGACAACGCCAGGACAGCGGTGCTCGGAACGTCCCTGGTGACGGTCCCGCTGCCGGACGTGTTGCCTGGCGTGGAACCCGAGAAGTTCAGCGGATCGGACGCGGCGGCGCGCTGGTTCAACGACAACCGAGCCCGCCTCACCGCCATCGTCACCGACACCGCCCGCAGCGGCGACCACGTCACGAGTTACCAGCTCGCGTCGCTGATGGGGATGCTGCTGGACCCCGCCGTTCATCCGCTGGAGGCGATGCAGCTGTGTGACCTCGCCACCAGCAGTGCCGAAGCCGTCCACGATCACGCTGCTGAGGCCATCTGCACGTGGCAGCGCGGGGTGGTGCACTGGTCGTGCGGACGGCCCCGAGAAGCCCTCGAGTGCGCCGGGCGCGCTGAGCAGCAGTTCCGGGCCGTCGGCAATGAGCGGGGCCAGCTTGCCGCGCTGATGTCCCGGGGGCTCGGCCAGGGCCACCTGGGGCAGTTCGACTCGGCGATCGAGAGCCTGGAGGAAGCGGTCGCCCTGGCGGTCGAACTCGCCGCCCCGCGCGCGATGATCCAGAACAATCTGGCGATGACCTACCTCGCCGCCGGCCGGCGCCAGCAGGCCTGCGCGATGGCGCAAGAAGCCGTGCGCTCGGCCCTGGACGAGCGCAGCGCGCGCCTCGTAGCCGTGTGCACCGACTCGCTGGCCGAGGTGTACCTGGCCATGGGGGAGCCGGGCCGGGCCCGCGACCTCTATCTCGACGCACTCGCCCGCTACCAGCACTCGGGGGTCACCGCCGAGACGCCCGACACGTGGAAGAGTCTCGGCGAGGCGCAACTCGCCCTCGGCGACACCTCGGCGGCGCGCACCAGCTGGGAACACGCGCTTCGGCTGCTCGACGACCACGGCTGGGCGGACAGTCACCGCGTCACCCGGTCCGAGTTGCGCGAGCTGATCGCGAGCCTGGACCGACCGGCCATGACGTCCGCAAGCCACGATATCCGGCCGTGAGTCCAGCGGCCAGGATCGTCGGCACGTGCTGTCGCGACCGGGCTGCGAAACGCGACGTGATCATGACAGTCTGACGACGAAGTGCGGCAGGGCGACCAGGGACAGGCATGAGTGAACGTCCGATCGGTGAGAGCGCCGATGACCTGGCCGGGGTACGCGACGACGACGTCCCGCGCGCGATGGACGAGGTCGTCGACCTTGTGCGCGGCGATCTCGACGCCGTGCGGCGGCTGGTGAACAAGGCTCGCGCCGGTCATGGCCACGATCTGGACGCAGAGCTCGGCGCGGTCGCCGCGGTGATGCAACGCGAGCTGCGCCAGCTCGGGTCAGAGGTCCAGCACGCTTTCACGACCGTGGTCGACGAGCTCGACGAGTTGCGTCGGCCGACGGCCGAAGGTCAGGCGCCGTCGACGCCGGCCCGATCACTGGACGAGGCGGAGCTTCATGTGTCGAGCTCGTCGCCAGATCACCACGATGTGCTGGCTCATCCGCCGCCGAACAGCGTGATCGTCGTCGATGAGTCTGTCGTTTACACCACCGATGAACTCGGGCGCGTGGTTCGTGCTCAAGCGGAGTTGACGGCAATCCAGCCGGAGCAACCACGGAACCGGCGGGCCGAGCGCACGGTGAAGGGGCGCCTTCCCGGCGATCATGCCGGGCACATCATCGCTCGCATCCTGGGTGGGGTCGGCGACTCCATCAACTTGGTCCCGATGGAGGCCCGCCGAGTCAACCTCGGTCAATACCGAACCCTCGAACGCGAGTGGCAACGGGCCATCGACGCAGGAGGGCGGGTGGACGTCGACGTGCAACTCGTGTACCGGGACGACAGCGCGCGGCCCGCGTACCTGGACGTCGCCTACTCGACACCGCAACGAAACAACCGGCTCGTCATCAGGAACACACCACAGCGGAGCAGCAAATGACCGGCATGCCTGACCAACACCGTCTCACCCAGATCGGCCAAGCCATGCTGGAAGCGGCCGGATCCGAGTGGAAGACGATCACACTCGATGTCACTGCCGCGGCGGCCATGACGAAAACGAGCCTGACTATCGAAAAGGCCGACGGGACGTACGACCACACGACCAACATCTCCACGGACGGTGCGATCGCCTGTGACGAACTCCGTGAGGCGATGTATCAGGAAGGCAAGGGGACCTGGTACAACGCGACGTTCGTGGTCGATGAGGAACGTCGGATCAGCGCCGATTTCGACTACGAGAACCCGCCGTTCGGTGGCGTGGCCGATGATGACGACCCGGACAGCGAGGGTGACGCCGACCCGGAGTTGTTGCTGGAAGACCACCGGATGTTTCCCCGCGACCCGGACGTTCTGCCCGAGTGGCATCCGGCGCGCACGGCCGGGCCGGCCTGATCGAACCGTGAGCGCCCGCCACGCCAGCGCTCTCGCATCGCCTGGCACACTGAACGGTTCCACAAATCGGGCATAACGGGCGCGAAAGCGACCGTTCAGCGTGCCACGCGCCAGCGCGAGGCAACCAAGCCCCGCGTCATGACGTGTGATGCGCGAGCAGGTCGCGGGCCAGGTCGATGCCGACGTCGCGCAGTCGGGGTGGCGAGAATACGAACGCTTCGGGCCCAGCGACCACCAGCAGCAGCCCCAACCGCTCGTCCACCGGCTCGAGCAGGTATGCCCGCATCCGGATGGTCTCGGTGTCCTCGTGGACGACTTCCACCGATTCGGCGAACCGCTCGACCGCCCAGCGCACGTCTTGCGGCACGACCAGGTCGACCAGGTGCTCGCGGCGGTTCGCCGCGATGCGCAGCTCGTAGTCGGCCGGGCGCTCGAAGGACTCGTCGAGCACCTGCGCCTCGCGCACGCCGGACAGCAGGAACGTCCCGACGTGATCGGTACCGGCGATCCCGGCGTCCACCTCCCAACCGCGCCGGGTCTTGATCAGTCGGTACGGCTCGAGCACGTGCTCGCGCAGCCCGGGCCGCCACGCGCGAGCGTAGGTCACCCGGATGCGCCGCCGCCGCCGTAGCGCGTCGCCGACGGTCTGGGCCAGCTCGGCCAGCCAGGTACTGCGGCCGGTGCCGATACCGGAGAGCACGGTCGCCGTCAGGGCCTTGAGCGCGCCGTCCAAGGCGTCGTTGTCCGGTTCGATCGTCAGCAGGTTCTGCCCGGCACGGTAGATGTTCGCCAGTTCGCCGACGGTGACGTAGTCGGACCCGACGTCTCTGGTCGGCCTCGGCGGGGCGGAGACGAACTCGGCCTCCGCGGGATCGGCGTCCTCGCCGTCCGCGTCGTGAAACCGGAGCGGACTGCTCTGGTTCAACACGTTCGGCGCGAACGCCGGGTCGACCTCGGCCCCGTAGTACGCGCGCAGCTCGCTGCGCAGGGTCTCGGTGTCGACCCCGACGTGCTCGGCCAGTTGGGCTATCGGCAACCCGCCGGCGTGGACCGCCAGTTGATTCAGCGCCCGGGTGACGCGGTCGAAGCGCTGGACATAGCGTGGTGTGCCGGCCATCAGCGCTGCCTCACGATCCGGCGCAGCTCGGCGACGATCTCGTCGCGCACCTCGTCCGGTGCGACCACGCGCACTCGTCGGCCCAGCTCGTACACCCGCGCCCGGAAGGCGGCCCGGTGCGTCACCGGGACCGTCAGGCGCACCGCGGCGTCGGTCACCTCCCGCTGCACGGGCTCGCCCAGCATCATCGTGACCTGCGGCTCGTGCTGGACCTCGGTCTCGACCACGACCTCCACGGCCGGGTCCGGATGCCACGTGAGCGGGTTCAACTCGTCGTCGGGCTCGTCCGCCGCGACGGTGGCGGTGCCGGGTGGGTCGACGGTGACGTCGGACATCCGGTCGGTCACGAACCGTTTGGTGATGGCTGCATCGTCGGCCGACGCCTCTTCACGGCCGACGAGATACCAGCCGGACGCGCCGGGATGCACCAGGTGCGGATGGACGACCCGCGGCTTCTGCTTGTACGTGAACCGCAGCAGGCACCGGTGCTCGACGGCGTAGGCGGCCTTGTCGAGGGCGTCGTGCCCGGGCCGATGCGGGTCGCGAGACCGGACCGGGCCGGGGTCGTCCGGTTCCATCGGCGGATCGCCGAGCCGGTCGCGAAACGCCGTGTCGCCGGCCACGAGAGCCGCTCGCACCAGCTGCACCTGATGCTCGGGCGACAGCGAGACGCGCAGCCGGGTGTCACGCGAATGCAAGCGATAGACGCCGAGTTCGCCAGAGCCTGCAGTGTTGCGGATGTCCCAGCCGATCTTCTGCAGTGCCGTCAGGTCGCGGTGCAGTTGCCGAGCGGCGTCGATCTCGCTGGCGGCGCCGTAGTCGCCGACGGCGATGAGCTGCTCAGCGCTGCGTCCGGTCGGCTCGCCCGCCTCGAGGGCCAGCAGGAGCCGCGTCAGCCGCTCCAGCGGCCCGAGCTGGTCGCGTCCACCCGGCATGCGCCCTCCAGCACCCCCCAGCGCTGATCGTCCATGATCACGATATGGCACCGCCCGTTGCTGCGGGAAGTATCGGCGCCGATCACGATCGTCAGGACATCGTGAGACCTGCGTCGTAGGCCAGCATCGCCACCTGAACCCGGTTGCTGGCGTCGAGTTTGGCGAAGATCCGGGTCAGGTGTGTCTTGACGGTCGCCTCGCTGAGGTACATGTCGCCGGCGATGTCGCTGTTGGACCGGCCCGCGGCGACGGCGCTGACGATCTCGCGCTCACGAGGCGTGAGCAGCGCCAGTCTGGCCTGAGCGTCGGCTCGGCGCGGGTCGGTGTGCAGGCCGACGAAGTGCGCGATCAGCCGTGTGGTCACCCGTGGGGCCAGCATCGCGTCGCCCGCGGCGACAGCACGAACCGCGGCGATGATCTCCTGCGGCGACGCGTCTTTGAGCAGGAATCCACCGGCGCCTGCTTCCAGCGCCCGGAACACGTATTCGTCGAGGTCGAAGGTGGTGAGCACGACGACCTTGGGGGCGCGAGGCAGCCGGGTGAGTGCCGCTGTGGCAGCGAGGCCGTCCATGCGCGGCATCCGGATGTCCATCAGCACGACATCGGGCGCGTGCCGCAGGACCGCGTCGACGGCGGCATGCCCGTCACCGGCCTGACCGGCCACGGTGATGTCGCCCGCGGTGCTCAGGATGCCCTCCAGCCCGGTCCGCACCAGCGGGTCGTCATCGACGAGCACGACCCGCAGCTGACGTTGAGATGTGTCGGTGATGGTCATTCCGCTCCGTCGTCGGTGTCCGGGGTCCACGGCAGCCAGGCGGTGACGGTGAAGCTGTCGCCGTCCGGCCCGGTGGTGACCGTCCCACCCAGGGCGTTCGCCCGTTCGGCCATGCCGATGAGGCCGCTTCCGGTGCGGGCGACGGACTCTTCCGGGAGGTGTGTCGGCAGTGGGTTGGTGACGTCGATGCTCACCCCGGCGTCGCGATGGCCGCGGACGACGACCTGGGCCGTCACGCCGGGCGCATGCCGGGCCACGTTGGTGAGCGACTCCTGCACGATGCGGTACGTCGCGGTGGCGACGACCTTGGGCGCAGAGGCGGCGTCGTCGACGAAGATCGTCGCGTTGACGGGGATGCCGGAGCGCCGGGACGCGTCGACCAATTCAGGGAGGTCCGCGAGCGACGGCGATGCGTACGGTGCCGGCGGCGCGTCCGTCGGGCCCTCGCCGAGCGCCCGGCCGTCCCGTAGCACGCCGACCACTTGGCGCAGGTCGTCGAGCGACTGGCGAGCCGTCTGGCGAATGGCTTGGGCGGCGTCGCGCCGGCCATGATTCTCCGCCTCCAGGGCGCCGGCCTGCAACGACAGCAGCGACAGTCGGTGGCCGAGCACGTCGTGCATCTCTCGGGCGATCCGCGCTCGCTCCTCGTGGCGAGTCTTGTCGGCGAGCAGCGCGCGCTGTTCACCGTCGCGGGCGGCGATCTCGGCGCGGGCTTGCCGATACAACCCGACGACCACCGGGATCGCGGTCATGGTCGCCGCCACGACGAGGACGGCGACGAACGGGACCCGCACGGTGGTGGCCGAATCGGCCATACCGCCGCCGAACACCCACTGCATCGGTGAGTACTCGGGATCGCGGCGTGCGTCGCGCTCCACCGCGATGAGCGTGGCCAGGAACACGACGGCGGCGATGGCCCACAGCACGTGGTCGCGTCGACGCGCGGCCACCGCGGCCAGAGCGACCAGGGCCGCGAGACTGTCGGTGACGAACACCAACGGCGGGGCAACCGCCGCCAACGCGACGATCTCGGGGTGGCGGTGCCGCCAGACCAGCGCCCCGGCCGCCGCCAGCGCCGCGAGCAGCCCCAGGACCTCACGAGCACTCGGTTCGACGGACTGGGTGGCCGGCACGTAGCCCGCGGCCACGAAGACCATCAGGCTGCTGAACACACCCGCGCAGATCGCCACGACCGTTGCCGCCAGGCGTGGCGCGAACAGCAACAGCCTGGAAGCAACGGTAGCCGCGGAGCCGCGGTCATGAGTGAGCACCCGAGCAAGCTACGACCAGGGCCGGACACAACAGCCGGTTCGCGGTGGTTCGGCGCCGGCGCGGAGGTGACGACTTTCGTCGTACCCGGTCGTGGCGGATCGGACGACGCGGCCGCGGGCGCCCGCGCGCTTCCATCACCTCAGTGGGCTCGACTCGAGCCCGTGAGGGTGGGAGGACATGTGATGAACGAGCACCAGCAGCCAGCGGGTTGGTATCCCGACCAGCACGGCATCGTACGCTGGTGGGACGGTACGCAGTGGACGCAGCACACGGCTCCGCAAGGGGTCCCGCAGGCAACCGCGACCGACACCAGGAACCGCCAAGCACGCAACGGGCTCGGCATCGCCGCGCTCATCGTCGGCATCATCGGCTGCCTGTTCGGACTGGTCCCGTTGATGTTCTGGGTGGCCGGTCCGCTTGGCGTGACCGGGCTGATCCTCGGCTTGGCCGGCCGGGGCCGGGTCAAGCGCCGCGAGGCCACCAACATCAAGACGGCGTGGGCGGGCGTCGTCGTCAGTCTCGCTGCCCTGGCGTTGAGCGTGTACGGGGCGGCCGTCACCTTCGACGCGTTCAGCGACCTGGGTGAGGAGCTGGACTCCGCCGACGACCCGGCTCCGGTGGTCCAGAACGATGACGAAGTGACCGAAGCCGCCGCCGAGTCCGGCGACGACGCAGCGGCAGCCGCCGGATCGCGCGAGAATCCGCATCCCGCCGGGACGACCGCCGATCTCGGCGACTGGCAGGTCAGTATCGACACCACGGCTCCGGACGGCACAGCTGTCATCGCCGAGGCCAGCGAGTTCAACCCGGCGCCGCAGGACGGCAACGAGTACGTCGTCGCTCCGGTGTCGGCGACCTTCAGCGGTGACGACACCGGCACCGCCTGGCTGGACTTGAGCGTCGAGTTCGTCAGCGCTGGCGGCAACACCTACGACGGGTTCTGCGGGCTCCTGACCGACGGCCTCATGGAGCAAGGTGAGCAGTTTCCCGGCGCGACGGTCGACGCCAACGTCTGTGCCGAGGTGCCGGCTGATCAGGTCGACGGCGGGGTCTGGCGCGTCACCGAGTCATTGACGCTCGACCAGTCGACGGCGTTCTTCGCGATGCAGTGAATAGCCGCACGTCCACAGATCTTCATGAAGTGCGTTGCTTGCGCTGACGCGTGGGACGGTCGGCTCCCGGCGCTGAATGACGTGGCACGCTGAAATGCTCCACAAGTCGGACAATTCGGGCGTGATTGGTCACTTTCACCGTGCCACGCGGTGCGCACCGCAGGAATACCTGCCCTGAATCGTCCGTGCGGGGCGTCCGCCTTGGGGGAGCGGATGCCCCGCACGGACTCGTCGGTGACACGAGCGTCCAGCGATCTACTCCGTCGCCAGGCTGAGCACGGTCTGCAGCAGGACGTTCGCGCCCGCCTCGATGTCGGCCCACGTGCTGTGTTCGGCCGGCGAGTGGCTGCGGCCACCGGTGCTCGGGATGAAGATCATGCCGGTGGGGGCGAGACGGCTCATGTTCTGCGAGTCGTGGCCGGCCCCGGACGGCATCCGCAGCGTGGAGCGTCCCTGCGCCGTGGCTGCGGACTCGATCAGGTCTTGGAGCCGCTGGTCCATGGGCGCCGGGTTGGTGATGCTGTCGCGGGTGAACCGGACCTGCAGGTCGTGGCGGTCGGCGGCTTCGTTCGCCGCTTCGAACAGGGCGTCCTCCAGCGCTTCGATCAGGTCGCGTCGTACGTCGCGGTAGTCCAACTGCAGTCGCGCCAGGGAGGGCACGACATTCGCAGCTCCTGGCTCGACGCCGATGATGCCGCACGTCGCGACCGCCGTCGGGCTGATGGACGCGGTCACTTCGGGCAACCTGGTCAGCAGCTCACCGGCAGCGCGCAACGGGTCGCGGCGCAGGTTCATGGGGGTGGTACCGGCGTGATCGGCGCGCCCTTCGAATTCCAGCCGGCCCCCACCCATGCCCACGATCGACGTGACGACGCCGATGTCCACCGACGACGCTTCCAGCACCGCGCCCTGCTCGATGTGCAGTTCGACGAAGGCGTGGACAGAACCCGCGGGCACGGCCGTCGCCGAGGCCGCCTCGAGATCCCACCCGAGGCCCTGCAAAGCGTCGACAAGCCGATCGCCGTCGCGCCCTTCCAGCTTGGCCAGCTCGTCCGGCGAGTACGAACGTACGAGTGCCGTCGAGCCGAGCAGATGGTGGTAGCAGCCCTCTTCGTCGGCGAAGATCACCGCCTCGACCGGGCGACGTAGCGCGACGTTCGACTCTGCCAACCGGCAGGCGACCTCCAGGGCGGCCATGCTGCCCAGCGCACCGTCGAAGCGCCCGCCGTCCGGCACGCTGTCGATGTGCGAGCCGGTCCACACCGGGCGCGCATCGTCTAACGCGCCCGGCACGGTCACGAACATGTTGCCGATGCCATCGGTCCGCACGCGCAGCCCGGCGGCCTCGCATCGATCCAGCACCCAGGCCCGGGCGGCGGAGTCGGCGGGAGAGAACGACGTGCGACTCACCCCTCCGGACGGGGTCGCGCCGAACTGGGCCAGCGTTTCGAGTGCGGAGCGCAGTCGGGCGCCGTCGACGGTGAGCTCGCTCATGCGCCGCTGCCCGCCCGCGCCAGCGAGGCCGATTCGTCCTCGTCCGGGTCGGCGAAGTACGGCTCGACGGCGCTGGCCGGAGGTGGAGCCGTGAACAGGCTGACGGCGATCATCAGGATCAACGAGGCCGCGAAGCCGGGCACCACGGGGTCGATGGCGTCGGTGTCGCCCCACAACCGCCAGGCCACGGTCCCGACCAGGCCACCGAGCATGGCCACGATGGCGCCTTCCCTGGTGGCGCGCCGCCACAGCACGCCAGCGACCACCGGGACCAGGAAGACCGCACCCATGAGTGCACTGAACAGCGCCACGATGAACTGCACCAGTTCCCCGGCGCCGAACCCGGTCAACACCATGATCATCGGTACCAGCCCGACGATGACGGTGCCGATCCGACCGATGAGCACCCGCCGCTCCGGCGACATCGACGGACGCAGCACGCCGTAGATGTCGTGCGACAGCGCAGTGCCGGCCACCAGCAGAACCGACGACACCGTCGACATCATCGCCGAGGCCACGGCGACCAGCAGGAGCGTGCCGAGGAACGCCGGCAAGGCGTGCACGGCCAGCACCGGCATGGCCTGGTCACCGGTGCTCAGCGCAGGGAAGAGCACCCGGGTGCCCAGCGCCAGCACGAACACCAGCGTGTGCGCCAGCCCCACCAGGATGATCACGAACGCGATGCCCTTGCGGATGGTCGGCATGTCCTTCATCGCGTAGAACCGGACCAGTTGCTCCGGGCGAGCGACGGCGCCGAGGAAGAACGCCAGCGACAGCGTCAGCAGCAGCGACGGCGCCATGCCCTCCCAGGTGAACGTCACCGGATTCGCACTGTCGACCAGCGCGAGCATGGAGTTCAAACCGCCGGTCTGGCCCAGCACCATCGGGATCGCGACCGCCGCGCCGACCACCATGATCATCATCTGCAGGAAGTCGGTGTAGACGACGGCGACCATGCCGCCGATCGCGGTGTAGGCGAGCACCACGGCCGTGAAGCCGATCATGCCGGAGTTCACCGACACGCCGAACAACGCGTTCGCGATCAGCCCACCCGCGATCACCTGCGCGGAGATGTACACGACGAAGGCGATCAGAATGATCAACGCAGCGATCACGCGCGCGACCCGGCTGTAGTACCTCGTCTCGAGAAAGTCCGGCAGCGACACCTTGCGCTGCCGGGTGAACCGCGGCGCGATCACGGCCACCATCAGCCAGTACGCCACCGGGAAGACGAACACCACCCACGCGAACGACCACCCGACGGCGTACATGATGCCGATGGTCCCGATGAACAGCCCGGAGCTCATCTGGGTCGCGGCGATGCTCGCGCCGCCGACGGCCCAGCCCAGGTTTCCGCCGGCGATGTAGAAGTCCTGGTCGTTCTTGGTCACCCGCAGGCCGAGATAGCCCAGTGCGAGCGTCACCACGAAGAAGCTGATCAGCACAGCCCATTGCGTCATGGGGTGGTCACCTCACCTGTTCTCTCGGTCCGGCGACGTCGCGCCGCGCTGGGTGTCCTTGCGGTTGCGCGAGACCATCCAGATCAGATAGGCGATGGTCAGGGCGATGTAGATGACGAAATAGCCCCAGACGGCGAAACCTGCATCGAAGATCGACATCAGTGCCTCCGTTCCGCTGTCGCGGCGACCTCGGCAGCGCGCCGTCGCCCGCGGGTGAACGAGACGTAGAGGGCGGCCGTGCCTGCGACGAGGGTCAACCCCAGCGCCAGATTGACGCTGCGCTCCAGCGTGAAGAACGGGGCGTCGCCGGTGGTGCTGACCGACCGCAGCAACGCCGGGACGGCGGGCGTGTCGTAGCTGACCTGCACCCGATCACCGGAGGTCGCGACCGACTCCGGGTTGGCCGGGAAACCTTCGACGTAGTCGTAGCCGGGCGCCAGCTGCACCGACGCGGTGAAGATGCCCGGTGACGTGGTGGCGGCAGGGAGGTCGAGCGCGAGGACCGGAACCTCCGCGGTCATTCGGGCGCCATCGACGGCACCCACGTCCGGCGCGGTGTAGCTCACGGTCAGATTCGCCTCGCCGCCTGGAGGCAACGGCTCGTCCAGCGTGGCCGTCACCGTGGTCTTCAGCTTCACCGTCTCGACGGAGGTGCCCAGCTCCTGTCCGTCGCCGTTCGTGACGACCACGTCCTCGATCGGGACACCGCCGTCTTCGTCGAAGGCGAGCGCGGAGAACGACACCGTCTCGGCGGGCTCGTCGCCGGCTGCCCCGCCGCTGACCACGTAGTCGATCTCGACCTGTGCCGTGCCCTGCTCGTCGACGTTCACGTCGGCATCGGCCTGCTCGAGCCCGGCCGCGGCCGCCGTGGGGGCCGCCAAGGCCACCGACGACGTCAAGACGAGTGTGGCGACGGCGCCGGCCCGGCGGCTGCGGCGCGTCATGGTCTGTCTCCTTGGGCGCTCAGGAACAGCTCGTCGAGCTTGGCTCCGGCGGTCATCTTGGGCGGGCGCATGTAGGCGGTCCGGCTGTGGGTCAGGCCCTGCGCGACGGTCATCTCCGCGGTGTGCAGTCCGGCCCGCGACGGGTTGATGACCGGTACTCCGAGCTCTTCGGTCATCTGCTCGGCCACATCGAGGAACCCCATGCTCATGCATCCCAGCACCAGCGCGTCGGCCCCGTCCTGCTCGACGGCCAGTCGGCCTTGTTCGAGCATCCGGCCCAGCGCGGCGCCGTGATCCTTGTTGACGTCCAGGACCGACGTCTCGATGTAGCGGACCGAGGCCAGCGCGTCAGCCGCCCCGGCTTCCCAGGCCAGCCGCCGCAGCGCCGGGACGATGCTGGCGGTGACCGTGACGAAGCTGAACCGGTGCCCGAGCGTCGTGGCCAGCGCGATCGACGCCGATGCCGGGCCGACGACGAGCATGTCGCTGATCTCGCGCAGCCCGTCCAGGCCCGGGTCACCGAAGCAGCCCACGATCGCCGCGTCGAAGCCGTCGGCCTCGGTGCGGACGAGCAGTTCGGCCATCGCCGGGATGCTGAGGTACTCCTCGTACATCGACTCGATCGACGCCGGCCCACGGTCGACCGCGCGTACCTCGACCTCGGTGCCGGGCAGCGCCCACGAGCGAAGCTTGTCCTGCCGGCGCTCCAGCTCGGCCGAGCCGAGTGCGGTGCGGTGCATCGGTCCCGGGACGAGGTAGGCGATGCGCCGGTCGGGCGCCGAGCTGTCGGGGCCGGTCGGCGCGGTCGCGTTCGTAGTCATCTGTGCTCCTCGTGCTGCGTCGGTGTCGGTGGGGCGGGCCGGGTGAAGCCGTCGCGGTCGACGACCTGGCAACCGTGGCGGTAGACGCCGGCGACGTCGTAGACCGCCGTGATGTCGGCCAGCGGGTCGCGCCGGAGCGCGACGAAGTCTGCGCGGCGACCGGGTTCGAGGGCGCCGACGTCGGTGACCCCCATCAGCTCGGCGCCGTGCACGGTCCCGGCACGCAAGGCGTCCTCGGTGGACCACCCGTGTTCGGTGAGCCACTGCATCTCGTAGCCGAACAGTCCGTGCATCGAGTCGGTGCCCAGCGCGATCGGGATGCCGGCCGCCCTGACCTGGTCGGCTACGGCCCGCGCGGACTCTCGCGCTTGGTGCACCTTGCGCAGGATCGCCGGTTCGCGGGCGTCACCCTGCTCGATGCCGCTGGGATGGAACAGGATGGTGTTGGTCAGGACCAGCCACGTGCCGTGCTCGGCCATGGTCGTGATGTTGCTGTCGGTGAGCATCGCGCCGTGCTCGACGGAGCGTACGCCCGCCGCGGCCGGCAGATCCACACCTGCGCCGCCGTGGGCGTGCGCTGACACCATCAACCCGAGTTCTGACGCCGCGTCCACGATCGCGGCGATCTCTTCGGCTGAGTAGTTCGACTCCTCCAGCGACGAGTCGGTCGACGAGACTCCGCCGGTGGTGAAGATCTTGATGTGGTCCGCGCCGAGATCCGCATTGGCGCGCACGGCCCGGCGGACGGCGTCCGGGCCGTCCACGCCGCCGGCGGCGCTGCCGTGCTTGCCGGTCGGGCTCAGCCCCCGTCCGGCGATCCGCAGTGCTGGACCGGCCACCTCACCGGTGGCGACGGCGGCCTTGAAATGGGCATCGATCCCGTGTTCCTCGGTCATGATCCGTGCGGTGGTGACACCGCAACTGAGCATCCGGCGCAGGTTGTCGACCCCGCGGACGGCCTGCCACGCCGGCGGCTGCACCAACTGCCGGTGCTGGTCACCCTCACCGGGGCGGATGGTGACGTGCGTGTGGGCGTCGACGAAGCCGGGCACCAGATAGACCTCGCCGAGGTCGACGCGCGTGACGCCGGGAGGGCACACCTCGTCCGGCGGCCCCACCGCGGCTACTCGGCCGTCGTCGACGAGCAGGCCGGCCCCGGCCTGCAGGCCCGGGCGAACCGCATCGAACACCCCGGCGGCATGGAAGAACGTCAGGTCAGCCATGGTCGATGTGCACCTCACCGATGGTGGTGTCGGGCAGGACATCATCGCGCCGAGTGATGTCGGCGCCGAGCCGCTCGATGACCGCGCGGGCGTGCTCACCGGTCGCCAGGACGGGCTCGCCGGTCGTCATGGTGGTGGGCACGAACCGCACCGCCAGCTGACCGCGGCTGTCGCCGTCGACCCGCTCGACCAACACGACCACGGAGTCACGAGTCACCTCGTCGCCGAACGTGCTGCGGTAGGGGGCCGCGGGAATCCGCACCGGCAGCGTCGCGTCCGGCGAACCGTCGCCGGCCAGGTCGGACCACGCGTGGAACATGAAGTTGCCGACCGAGTAGGCGATCAACCCACCACCGTGGATCTCGACGGGATGAACCTCGTGCGGGTGGTGCCCGATCACCAGATGCGCGCCGGACTCGACCAGGGCGTGCCCGGCCGGACGCTGATACTCCGCGAGTTGGCCGTACGACGGCGCCGCGAAGCCGTGCGGCACGCCCCAATGGACGGCGACGACCACGAGGTCAGCCGTGGCTCGAGCCTCGGTCACCACCGCGCAGGCGGCGTCGAGGTCGGCTGGAACCACCGAGGTGTGTACGTACGGCGCCATCCCCGGCTGCTCGGCCGCGAGGGCGGGGTCGACGGCGACGTGCTGGAGAACGCGCAGGGGGGCCACCCCGGGCCGGTCGGGTGCGGCGGCGAACCCCGGCGGCAGCGCTGCGGACAGCCCGATCACGCTCACCGATCCGGAGGGCGTCGTCCGCGTCGTCGCTGCTCGCGCGGCGGCATCGTCCTGGCCCGCGCCGACCGGTGCGACACCGGCGCGAGTGAGCGCGGCGAGGGTGTCGGCCATCCCGTCGGGGCCGTAGTCGAGAAGGTGATTGTTGGCCACGGTCGCGACGTCCACACCGAGCGCGGCTACGTCGCCGGCCCGGTCGGGATGCGAGCGCTGCACGATGGCCTTCTCTGCGGGCACACCGCGCCGGGTGAGTGGGGACTCCACGTTGGCCAGGGTCGTCTCTGCGCTGGTGAGCAGCTCGATCAGCCGTGGCGAGATGTGGGCCGGGCGGTGGTGCATGACGACGTCGCCCACGGCGGCGAACCACGCGGACGTCAGGTCGTGACCGGTCGCGACGTCGGGCACGCGGCACACCTCCTCTGCTACGGCAGTTCCACGGAGCTTCGCAATAATTCTGTGATCTGACAAGTCCTGGTGAGCGAATCCATCGATTAGAGTGGATCAGGTGCCGAATGATCCACGATCTGTGCGCAATTACGCAGAATACTTGCACCCAAGGTTGATGGATCGTCATAACTCTGCAAGAGTGACGGCCATGCCGAATGATTCGCCTGCATGGCAGCCGGGGCGATTGCCCGCGCACGGGCCGGGCCAGCCTCCGCTCGACGATCTCGACCGCGCGATCGTCGCGTGCCTGCAGGTGAACGGCCGAGCCACCTGGCAGCAGATCGCCGGTGTCGTCGGTGCCTCGGAATCGACGGTCTCCCGGCGAGCCAACCGACTCCTGCGTGAGCGCATCGTGTGCGTGTCGGCCGTGCCCGATCCGCCCCGGTGCGGGTTGGGAACCCCCGTGCTGATGCAGGTCGAGTGTGCCGTCGGGGCCACCTCGGCGGTGGCCGGCGCGTTGGCGATGCGGTCCGACGTGCGGTTTCTCGCCCTGCTGACCGGCTCTCACGACCTCGTGCTCGAAGTCATCGTCGGTTCGCGAGCGCAGCTGGCCGACGTGCTGGTCGATCAGATCCGCTCGGTTCCCGGTATCACCCACACCAGCACCGAGACCGTCGTGCGCAACTTCAAGACGTCGTACGACTGGAGTCGCAGGCTGCTGGGCGACGAGGTCGCCGACCTGGAACCTGAGCCGGTGACGGAACCGGGCAATGCCGAGCTCGACGGCACCGACCTGCACATGGTGCAGATCCTCGCCGCGGACGGGCGCACCCCCATGTCGGAGGTGGCCGGGCGGGTCGGCATCGGCGAGGCCGCGGCCCGCCGCCGGGTCGAAGCTCTGACCACACGCGGTGCGCTCTGGTTCGCCACTTTCGTGGACCCGCAGGCCATGGGGTTCGAGACCGAGATGTTCCTGTGGCTCGACATCGACTTCTCGCGGCTGGAAGAGGTCGCAGGCTCGCTCGCGGAGCATCCAGAGGTCCGCTACATGTCGGCCACGGCCGGCTACAGCGATCTCGCCTGTGAACTGGTGCTGCACGACCTCGACGATCTCTACCGGTTCAACACCGAGGTTCTGGGTGCACTGCCCGGCGTGCGACGAGTCGAGATGGGCCAGGAGCTCCAGATCGTCAAACGCGGTTTCTTGACCAGCCCCGCCGTGCTTCCCGACATCGCGCCGTACCTGCCGCGCTGAACAACCGCCGGCCGCGTCGTAGAAAGAGGTAATGCCTGATGACTGACACTGCGCAGTCCGCCACCCCGTACCGGTCCAGCCGCTACACCGGTTACACGTCGTTCTCCTACCTCGACGAAGGCCGGGACTACGAGGCGTTCGTCCTCGCCCCCGAGCTGGATCGGGTGCCGCCGTACGATCTGGGCCTTGACGCCGAGCAGGCCGAGCGCACCCGGCGGCTGGTGCAGGACAACATCATCATCAGCCTGCACGATCACCCGCAGGTGTTCCCGGAAGACATGAACCAGGTGCGCGAGTACATCCGCACCGGCCGCGAGCGCACCGGCTACCTGGGGTTGTCGCGATCGGGCATGACCGCGGTGTTCGACAACATGATGGACGGCACCGCGTGCGTCACCAGCAAGTCGGGCTGGAAGTTCGATGACATCGTCTACGACATCGGGATGCGGCTGTCCGACATCGCCCACCAGGACTTCGTGCGTATCGCCTACGGCCTCGACGACATCTACGCCGCCCACCAGAACGACCAGTTGGCCATCGTGTTGTCGCTGGAAGCGGCCACCCCCATCGAGAACGAGGTCGACCGCATCGACCTGCTCTACGGCATGGGTGTACGGCAGATGGGCATCGCCTACTCCGAGGCGAACACGCTGGGGTCGGGGCTGAAGGAGGCCGGCGACGGCGGCCTGACGGTGTTCGGGCATCGCGCCGTCGAGCGGATGAACAAGCTCGGCATCGCCATCGACGTCTCGCACAGCGGCGACAAGACCTGCATGGACGTCTTCGCCGCCTCCACGAAACCGGTGTTGATCACCCACGCCGGCGCCCGCGCCGTCTGGCCGACTCCGCGGATGAAGCCCGACGAGGTCATCCGCGGCTGCGCCGAGACCGGCGGCGTCATCGGCATCGAGGCCGCGCCACACACCACGTTGTCCGAGGCGCACCCGGAGCACTCGCTGGAATCGGTCATGGACCACTTCGAGTACTGCGTCGAGCTCGTCGGCATCGACCACGTCGCCTTCGGCCCGGACACCTTGTACGGCGACCACGTGGCGCTGCACGACATCTTCGCGGCCAACCTCGGCGTCCACGACGCGCACAAGGGGCCGTCCTACCCGAAGATGCCCTACGTCGCCGGGCTGGAGAACCCGACCGAGTGCTTCCACAACATCGTCGGCTGGCTGGTCAAGCACGGCTACAGCGACGAGGACATCATCAAGGTGACCGGTGGGAACATCATCCGGGCGCTCGAGAAGATCTGGTTCTGATCCACAGCAAGTGAGGTGAGTGCCCATGCGGGCGGTGGTCCTCGAGCGCTATGGCGATCGTGACGCGCTCGCCGTACGCGACGTCGCCGAGGCCGACCCGGCGCCGGACGAGGTGGTCGTCCGGATGGCGGCGTCCGGACTGAACCGCCTGGATGTCTTCGTGCGGCAGGGCCTCGCCGGGCCGGGCGTGCGCTCGCCGCGTAGCCTGCCGCACGTCATGGGGGCCGAGGGTGCTGGCACGGTCGTCGAGGTCGGCGCCCAGGCCCGCACCGACCTGGCCGTCGGGGACGAGGTGATCGTGTTCTCCGGGCTGTCCTGCGGGCACTGCCGGTTCTGCCGCCGCGGCGAGACCAGCCGCTGCGCGCAGTACGAGATCCTCGGCGAAGACATCTGGGGCGTGCAGCGCGAGCGGGTCGCCCTGGCCCCGACCAGCCTGCTGCGCGTGCCCGCTGGGCTGTCCCTGCTCGAAGCCGCAGCGGTGCCGACCACCTACACGACCGCCTGGACCATGCTCATGACCACCGGCCGGCTGCGGGTCGGGGAACGGATCCTCGTCGTCGGGGCCAGCGGCGGCGTGGCGGTCGCGGCGATGCAGATCGCGGCGAAGGCCGGCGCCGAGGTGTGGGCGACCACCCGCAGCGCCGACAAGGCGAGCCGCCTGGCCGAGCTGCCCTACGTCCACCACGTCATCGACAGCAGCGAGCCCGGCTGGGCCGACGAGGTGCTGGCGCGCACCGGCGGCGACGGCGTCGACCTGGTGGCCGACGCCATTGGGGCGCCCACGTGGCGCGACTCCATCCGCTCGCTGGCCACGGGCGGGCGCATGGTGATCTGCGGCGCGACCGGCGGCGACCAGCCGGACATCAGCATCCGGGAGCTGTACCAGTCCCACCGGCAGATCCTCGGCGCGCCCTTCGGCGGCTGGAACGACTTCGTCGACGTCGTGGACCTGATGGCCCGCACGGACATCCGGCCGGTGATCGACACCGTCGTACCCATGGAACAGGTCGCCGAAGGGCACCGGATCATCGAGGAAGCCGAGCACATCGGCAAGGTCGTCGTCGACCTCACCTCTCCTGAATGATCATGTTCAGTTGGCGATTGCCTGCCCCACCACCCGTGCACGCCTCGTGATGCGACAGAACACCTCGTGGTGTCCTGCGTCCCGCGACAGCGGCACCCCGGCCTTCGTCACGCGCCGCACCAGCTCGTCGAACAACGGGGTGATGACCGGCGAGATGTCCGGGGGCTCGTAGCTTGCGGCGGTCGCGGTCAGCTCAGCCACCCGAACCGGTGGCAGGGAGGTGACGATGACGTCGGCGGTGACCATGTGTTCCTCGCTTTCGGTGGCTCGAAGCCTCGCGTCCACTCGGCGCAGGAGGCCCATGGCGTCGTAGTGCCGCAGCCTCCGGACCGACACACGGCCATAGCGGGCGAAGTCTCCGATGGTGAACATGACGTCTCCGGTCTACGGGCTGACACCGTGTCAGGGTCGATACTGTGCGTCGATCCCAGGATGGGCGCAGCGTTGGCGGAGCTCACGTCGGTGAGGGAGACGAGGGAGACGATGGATTCGATGAGTACCGACCACGTGCTCAGCACCACCCGCGCGGTGCGCCTGAAACTCGATCTGCACCGCGAAGTCGAGCCCGAGGTCGTGTACGAGTGTCTGCGGTTGGCGATCCAGGCGCCGTCGCCGAGCAACCGGCAGGCCTGGCGGTGGATCGTGGTCCGCGACCAGCAGGTGAAGGACCAGCTCGGCGAACTCTTCCGCGACGCGGGCACGGCCTACCTGCGAAACCGGCGAGCCAAGTCCGACGCGGCCGGCCAGCCGAATCCGTCTCGACTGGTCGACTCCGTTCAACACCTGATCGACGTCATCGAGCAGGTGCCGGTCTTCGTCATCCCGTGCGTCCTCGGGCGCCCGCGCGGGTTCAACGCCGCCGACGCTGCTTTCTACGGCGGCATCTTCCCCGCCGTGTGGAGCTTTCAGCTCGCGCTGCGTTCCCGTGGGCTGGGATCGACGCTGACCACGTTCCATCTGCGGCACGAGCAGCGGGCGGCGGCGATCTTGGGCCTGCCCGACGACGTCACGCAGGTCGGTTTGTTGCCGGTCGCCTACACGACCGTCAGCGACTTCCGGCCGGCGCCGCGGCAGCCGGTCGAGGAGGTCGCCTTCGCCGACCGGTGGGGCCAGCCGCTGGCGTGACGTTCGTCGTTGCGGGGCAGACGGCGCGGCTGCGCGAGTCTGTCGGACCGGTGCGGCATCCTGACATGGACGGTGAACGATCATCGGCGACGGGACGGGCATGCGGCTGCTGCACACTTCCGACTGGCACCTCGGTCGCAGCCTGCACGGCGTCGATCTGCTGGAGGCGCAGGCTGCTGCGCTCGACCAGATCGTGGAAATCGCGCGGTCGTCCGACGTCGACGCGGTCCTGGTCTCCGGTGACGTCTTCGACCGCGCCATCCCGCCGGTCGAGGCGGTCCGCCTGCTCGAAGACACGATGTGTCGCCTGGCCCAGTACGCCACCGTCGTCGTCACCTCGGGCAATCACGATTCCGCGATCCGGCTCGGATACGGGTCCCGACTCTTTCCGGCCGGTCTGCACGTCGTCACGGCGGTCGACGCGGTCGGCGTACCGGTCGAGTTGGCCGACGAGTACGGCGCAGTGCTCATCTACCCGTTTCCGTACCTCGACCCCGACGGCTGCCGGGTCCAGCTCGGCGACGGCGAGCCGCTCGAACGCTCTCACCAGGCCGTGTGCACGGCGGCCATGCGCCGGGTCAGCGCCGACCTCGCCACCCGGGGGCTGTTCGCCGCGAGCGCGCGGACCGTCGTCATGGCCCACGCCTTCGTGGTGGGTGGGTTCCCGGTGCAGACGTCGGAGAGCGAACGCGACATCCGCGTCGGCGGTGTCGATTCCGTGCCCAGTGGCGTCTTCGACGGCATCGACTACGTCGCGCTCGGGCACGTGCACGGCGCACAGGAGCCACGGGCAGCCCACGATGGCACCCGGCTGCGTTACTCCGGTTCGCCGCTGCGCTACTCCTTTTCCGAGGCCGAGCACGAGAAGTCGGTCACCATCGTCGACCTCGGGCCGGACGGCGTCGCTGCGGTCGAGCCGGTCGCCATCACTCAGCCGCGCCCGATGGCCAGACTCACCGGCACGCTCGCCGAGCTGCTGACCAGCCGTTCCCTGCGCCGGCACGAGGCGTCGTGGGTACAGCTCACCGTCACCGACGCCGGCCGCCCGGAGCAGATGCGCGAACGCCTGGTCCAGCGGTTCCCGCACCTGCTCGAGCTGCGGCACCAGCCGGTGGACTCCGCGATCGGTTCCGGCACAGGGGTCGCCCAGCCGTCGGCGGCCGACCCTCTCGAGGTGGCCGCCGGATTCGTCGAGCACGTCACGGGCTTCAGCATCACCGACGCCGAACTGGCGAGCTTCCGCGACGCGCACGAGGCCGTGCTCGCCGCGCAGCGGGAGTCGTAGATGCAGCTGCACACGTTGACCTTCGCCGCCATCGGGCCGTTCCGCGACGAGCAACACATCGACTTCGGCCAACTCGCGGCCGGGGGACTGTTCCTGCTCGAAGGGCCGACCGGCGCCGGCAAGTCGACGGTCATCGACGCGGTCGTCTTCGCCCTGTACGGCGACGTGGCCGGGCACGGCTCCAGCAAGGACCGGCTGGTGTCCGACCACCGTGACCTCGCCACTGAACCGTTCGTCGACCTCGTGTTCGAGACCGGGACGGGGGTGTACCGGGTCCGGCGCACGCCGGAGTATGAGCGGCCGAAGAAGCGCGGCGACGGCACCGTGACCCAGCAAGCGAGCGTGAAGCTGTGGAAGGCGACCAGCCCGGACGGGCTCGACGGCGACCCGTTGTCCACGCGGGCGGGCGAGGCCGACCAAGAGATCCGCGACAGCATCGGGCTCAGCCGTGAGCAGTTCGTCAAGACCGTCGTGCTGCCGCAGGGTGAGTTCGCACGGTTCCTGCAGTCCCGCAGCGACGAACGTCGCGACATCCTGCAGAGCATCTTCGGCACCGAGCACTACGAGCTCGTTCAAGCCGAGCTCAAACGCCGCCGCATCCAAGCACGGCAAGACTGTGACGACGCCGACCGGCGGCTGCGTCACGCCGTCGAGTCGTTCGCCCGGGCTGCGGGCCACGATGACGACGCTGGTGTCGACTCGCTCATCGATGCCGTGCTGACGGCAGTGACCGACACCCGCGAGGCGGCCGAATCCGCTCTGGCGACGTGGACGGGCGAAGTCGTCGACGCGTTGGAGTCCGCGCTGGACGATCTGGGTGAGCGTCAGGCCGAGGCCGAGTCCGCTCGTGCTGCCGCCGTCGCCGAGTTGCACGATCGGCAGCGTCGGCGCGATCGACGCGACCGGCTGCGCGCGGCCCTGGCCGAACAGCGCACGCTCGAAGCGGAACGCGATGAACATCGCGCGCGCGAACGACGTCTCGACGCGGCCCGCCGCGCTGCCACCTGCCGCTCCGCCTTCGACGCGCTCGACGACGCCCAGGCCCGGCTCGACCGTGGTACGCAACAGGTCGCCGACTTGCGTGCCACGGTCGTCCTCGACGGCATCGACGTTCCGACCGCGGGTCACGCCGAGGTCGTCCAAGCTCACCAAGAGCTACGGGAGGCGATCGTCGCCCTGTCGGAGGTGCACGAGCTCGAGTCCGGCCTGGCGAACCGGCGCGACGACCTGCGCACTCGGACGCGGCACCGCGAGAAGCTGGCCGAGAACCTCGCCGACATCCAGCGACGCTGTGCCGAGCTACCGGCTGAACTCGACCAACTTCGGGCGGAATCGGAGAGCGCGCTCGAGCGAGCTGCCACCCTGACCGCTCTGCACCGCGAACGCGCCGACATCGTCGCCCTGCTCGACCTGCAGGGTCAGCTCGAAACCGCGCGCAGCGACCACGCCGCGGCCGAGGCCGCGTGCCAGGCTGCGATCACCGCTCTTGCCGACGCAGACGCCCGGGTCTCCGAGCTGCGGCGGCGCTACCTCGAAGGCATCGCGGCCGATCTGGCGGTCGAGCTCACGCCGGGGGTGGCGTGCCCGGTGTGCGGGTCCGCTGAGCATCCACACCCGGCGGCCAGAGCCGACGGATTCGTCGAGCGCGACGAGGTCGATGCCGCCGAACGAGCTCGGCAGGAGCGCCAGCAGCACCTCGATGCGTGCCGCGAGCGCCTCAGCACTGCTGCCGCCGCAGTGGCCGAGCTGGCGGGCCGGCTCGACGGGTCCACCGCCGACGACCTGCGTGAGCGGCACGATTCCGTGCGCGCCGCCATCGTCGAGGCGGAAGCGGCCGAACAACGGGTGGCCGAATTGCGCAGCGAGATCGAACGCCGCGAGCATGAGCTGCAGAACAGTCGCGATCAGCAGCGGCATGCCGAAACCGACCTCGCCCGGCTCGACACCCACATCGCTTGGCTCACCGAGAAACTCGACGCCGACGACCAACGGGTCTCCACCGAGCGGGGAGGCTTCTCGACGGTCGCGGCACGGGTCAGCGCCCTACGACGACGAGCCAGTGAAGCCGAGCGGCTCGCGGCGGCGCTGGCCGAGCTCGAGCATCGCGCCGCGGCTCGAGTCACATGCGCGGAGCAACTCGGCCGCGCTGTCGCCCAGGCAGGCTTCGAATCCGTTGCCGAGGCCCGAGCGGCACTGATCGCCGACGACGAGCTCACCGCCCTGCAGGCCCAGGTCGACGAGTGGTCGCGTCGGTGGCATGCCGTCGAAGGGCGATTGGCCGAGCCCGACCTCGCCGACGTCGATCCCACGGCCGACATCGACGTCGACGGCGCCCGTGCCCTCGCCGAGAGCTGCGAGGCCCAGCTGCTCGAGTTGCAACGCGCGCGGGCGACCGGCGACGACCGCCTCGACCGCAGCCGCACGGCAGCCGCCGACGTCGTCGACGCCGTCGCGGTCCGCCGACAGGTCCACGACACAGCCGCACCGATCATCCGCATGGCCGGGCTGGCCAACGCGGACACCCCGGACAACGCGGTGCGGATGGCGCTGGCGACGTACGTGCTCCAGCGTCGTTTCGACAGCGTGGTCGACGCGGCGAACGAGCGGCTCAGAGACATGTCGTCCGGCCGCTACGCGCTGGAGTCCCACGGCGGTCCGCAGGGCGGATCCCGCCGCACCGGTCTCGGGCTGCACGTCGTCGATGCGCATACCGGTCGCGCGCGCGACACCGGGACCTTGTCCGGCGGCGAGATGTTCTACGTGTCGCTCGCGCTGGCGCTGGGCCTGGCCGACGTCGTCACCGCCGAAGCCGGCGGCCTGCGGATGGGAACGCTGTTCGTCGACGAGGGCTTCGGCAGCCTCGATCTCGAGACGCTGGACGACGTCATGGGCGTGCTGGCCGCGCTTCGCAGCGGCGGACGAGTCGTGGGCGTGGTCAGCCATGTCGAAGAGCTCAAGACCCGAATTCCCGAGCGCATCGAGGTGCGCAGACCTCGCCGTGGTGGGTCGAGCTCATTGCACGTCGTAGCGTGAGCAGGTGCCCTCGACCGAGATCGTCCTGCTCATCGCGGCGGCGATTTTCGTTGGTTCGCTGGTGCAGGGCGCCGTCGGCCTGGGCATCGGGTTGGTGGGTGCACCGGTCTTGACGTTGGTCGCGCCGGAGTTGATGCCCGGGACGATTCTGTGGCTGGCCACCGTGCTCCCGGTGTTCACGTTGGCTCGGGAGTGGCGGGCCATCGACTGGTGGGGACTTCGGTGGGCGTTTCTCGGCCGGATACCGGCCACCGCTGTCGGTGCGTGGATCGTGTCCGTCGTCTCGGCGCAGGCGCTGGGCATCATGGTCGGGGTCATGATCCTGGCAGCGGTCGTGCTCACGGTGCGTACGGTTCGGCTGCCGATGCGGGCACCGGTCCTGGTCGGCGCCGGGGTCGTCTCGGGGGTGACCGGGACGGCCACGTCGATCGGCGGTCCGCCGTTGGCGCTGCTGTACCAGCGCGAGATGGGGCCGCGGGTGCGCTCGACATTGGCCGCCTACTTCGTGGTGGGCGCCGGCGCTTCGCTCATCGGCCTGGCGTTCGTGGGCGCGTTGACCATGGCCCAGACCGTGACCGCGTGGTGGCTCGCACTTCCGATGGCCGCCGGCTTCGCGATGTCGGGACCCGTCCGGCGCGTCATCGACGGTGATCGGCTGCGGATCGCCGTGCTCGGCGTCTGCGCCGCCTCGGCGCTCGCCGTGCTGGTCCGCAGTCTCTTCGGCTAGCTGTTGCAGGGCCGGTGCGGTCGCGCCCGGTTGGTCGGTCGTGCTGATTAGTTGCGGTCGTGAAGATCGTCGTGTGAAGCAGCGCCGATCTTGTGCCGGTCGTGAAGATCGTTGTGTTGGGAAATGCGCGGTTCTGCGGGTCGTGATGATCGTCGTGGGACTGGGCGCGCGGTATAGCGGCATTTTCAACCACGACGATCTTCACGACCGCCCAAACCAGCACTCGCCACCACGACGATCTTCACGACCGGCCCCAGCGGCCCCACGCAAGAGCGCCGCGGACTCATGGTTGGTTGGTTTTGGGCGCTATAACGCCTGAAACCAACCAACCATCGGCGACCTCGGCGCCGCGAGCGCGACGCGTGAGCAGGCCCTACGTGAGCTGCAGCAAACAACCAGCAGCACGGCCGACGGCGCGGACCGGGCCGCCGCACCGACCACCTGAACCCGCGTGAACCGACAACCCGCGACCGCTGCCGTAGGCTCATGACGCGTGGAGCGCAAGCAGCTCGAATACTTCCTGACGGTGGCCAGTCACGGGAGTTTCACCAGCGCTGCCCACGCGCTGCGCATCGCGCAGCCGTCGCTGTCGTACGC
>NZ_DAHVSH010000064.1:0-12857 GCF_027324685.1 Haloactinopolyspora sp. | reverse complement strand
GTTCGCCGACGCGGCCACCATGCCGCGCGACGAAGGGTTCGTCACCGCCCTGCGCCGGTTCACCGTGACGCGCCGGCCCGTGGGGGTGGTCGCGGCGATCAGTCCCTGGAACTTCCCGCTGTCCATTCCCGCCCGCAAGGTCGCCGCGGCGCTGGCCGCCGGCTGCCCGGTGGTCCAGAAGGCCTCGGAGCTCACGCCGTTGACGAGCTTGGCGTTCACCCGGCTGTGCGAGCCACTTCTGCCGGCCGACGTCCTCAGCGTCGTGGTCGGGGACGGTGAAGTGCTCACCACCGCACTCGTCGACAGCCCGGACGTCGACGCCGTCACGTTCACCGGCTCGACGCGAGTCGGCTCCGCGGTCGCGCAGCGCGCGATGCGGTCGCTGACCCGGGTGACCCTGGAACTGGGCGGGAAGGCGCCGTTCATCGTCACCGAAGATGCCGACTCGCAGGTCGCTCTGGACGCCTTGATGGTCGCGAAGTTCCGCAACAACGGCGCCTCGTGCATCGCCGCGAACAACGTCTTCGTGCACGAAGCGCACTATCCGGACTTCCTCGAGGCGCTGCGGACCCGCATCAGCGGATTGACCACCGGCGATCCGACCGATACCGGCACCGACGTGGGGCCGATGTTGCGGCGTAGTCATGTCGAGCGCCTCGATCACCTGGTCGAGACGGCCGAGTCCGACGGCTGCCGGGTCGACCGCGCGCCGCTGCCGGACTCGCCGGGGTTCTTCGTCGCGCCGGCGTTGGTGGAGGTCACGTCCGACACCGCCGTGTGGAACGAGGAGATCTTCGGTCCGGTCTGCGCGGTGCGGCCCTACACCGACGAGGACGCCGTGGTCGCCGAGGTGAACTCGTGGCGGACCGGACTGGGCGGGTACGTAATGTCGGCCGATGCCGAGCACGCGGCGCAACTGTCGGCGCGCCTGGCCATCGGCATCGTCGGGGTCAACAACGGCGCACCCAACACGCCGGAGGTGCCCTTCGGCGGTATCGGCAACGCCGGGATCGGCCGCGAAGGTGGCCTGGACGGCATGCTGGAGTTCACCGAGGAGCACACCGTCTCATACGCGCGATGACGTGCTCAGGAACGCTGTGCTGAGGTCTCGCTCTCGCGGTGGTCCCCGCTCTGCTCGGACTGGCGTTCCTGTTCGCGCTGAGCCCGGCGTTCGTGCTCACGGTAGCTGTAGGCCGCTTGGCGGACCTTCGCTTCGCTGTCGAAGCTCGAGCCGAGCGCGCCGGCGATACCGGCAGCGGAGGTAGCCAGCCAGGCGATGTTCGCGTAGGTCCCGAATCCGACGCTCCCGCCGACGTAGGTGCTCAGGACCGCATCGTCCAGGATCAGCCACGCCGCTGCGAACAGCATGAGCAACAGGGCGACGTACATGCACAGCATGCCGATGGCCAGCGTCAGCACGGTGGAGGCGTTGAACAGCCGGACTTCGTAGCGTTCGTGGGGAAGATCGGCGCGTCTCGGGCTCTCCCACAAACCGTGGCGAATGATCAGCCAGCTCACCAGGACGGTCAGTGAGGACAGGGTGGCCAGGCTCAACCGGACCGGGCCGAGCTGGTTACTCAGTTCCCACAGCGTGCTGCTGAGTAGGTAGAAGGCGCTGAAGGCCAACGAGCCGGCCGTCGCGCCGGTGAGGCCGAAAGCCACCAGCCAGGGTTGATTGGCGCGGACCATGCCGACGAGCATGCGTTGCGTTCCACGCGACGCGGTGATCCGGACGTCGACGTTCTCGGAATCGTCCGGGTCAACCCGGTCGAAGCGACCGCTCAACCAGCGCTGCGGCCGTCGGCGGCTCTTCATGCTGGGCTGGAAGTCGGCGGAGACGTCGCGACCCAAGAGTTCGGCGATCAGCTGGACCACGACACGGGAAACTCGGCGCTGCAACCGCATCACGCCGAAAGCCGGCAGTGACACCACCGCGGTACCACGGTCCATGCTGGCCTCGGCGACGACCGGGCGCCGCCCGCTGCGCATGGGGAGATCGGTGATGCAGATCGTCAGGTCCCAGCCACGTTCGCGCAGCCGCTCCTGACCGACATCGAACATGGACGCATGGCCGTACTTGCCGGCGGGCAATGGCTCGTGCGAGGCCCGGACCTCCCATGAGGTCGTGTCGTCGACATGCTCGGTCAACAGGCCGGCCAGCTCGTTCTGCAGGTACTCGCCGACCTCGGTGGGCGTCGCCCCGTGGTCGACCACGAGTCCGATCACGACCTGATGGTCCTCGGCTCCCGCGGAACGGGCGGCGTTCGTCGAAGGCATGTCCATGCGGTCTCCACCGACCCGTACGTTCCCCCGCCGATCAGGGCACTACCCGCGACGATCTGCGGTAAACGCCGCGGTCACGCCGGTCGCCGCGAGTGTCAGCCACCGTACCAGCGATACTCGTACGGCCCGAGGCGCACCGGGCCGTGCTCGGCGGTGCCGGTGAGAACATCGCGCCGGCTGGCCCATCCGGGCGGTGCGGGCATCGTCACCACGTCGGCGGAAATGTTCGTCACGCACCACAGTTCGTCCTGGTCGTGCTGCCGGAGCAGCGAGAACACCCGCGGGTCTTTCGACTCGACGCGGTGCGGCGTGTACGGGTCGAACGCCGGGTGGTGCCGCCGCGTCCGCAGCAGTCGCCGGTGCCCGTCGGTGGCGATGGCTCGCGCTCCGTGCGGATCGGCCAACTCGGTCCGCAGCCGGTCCAACTGTAGGCGTTCCCGGTTGATCGAGCGCTTCTCGCCCGTCACAGCTGGGCCGTCCCACCAGGAGCGCGAGCCGAGGTGACTGTGCACGTAGACACCGGGAACACCTTGCAGCGCGAACTGGATCGACGCCGCCGCGAGCATCCGCTGGGCGATCTCGCGCGGGTCCTGGCCCTGGTGGTCGGCGAGTGCGTCGGCGTAGCCGATGTTCAACTCGTACGGGACGACGGTTCCGGCGTCGGTGGTGCGCCCGGACCAGTCCCCGCCGAGACGCCGGACTCGTTCGGCCAGCTCGCCCACCCGGTCCGCGCCCACGATCGGGTACGCCGCAGTCATACCGATGCCGTCGTGCGAGGCCAGAAAGTTGAAGAACGTGGTGTCGCCCGACGTCGACAATGTCGCTGCCCACGCGGACAGATCGGTGGTGTCCCCGCGGGCGAAGGCGTCGAGGACCAAGGGCGGCAGGGCGAAGTTGTACACCATCTGCGCTTCGTCGCTGCCGTCGCCGAAGTAGGCGATGTTGTCCGCGTGGGGGACGTTGGTCTCGGTGACCAGTTGCACGTCCGGAGCGATCCGGTCGAGGAAGGCCCGCATGAGCTTCACGACGGCGTGCGTCTTCGGATGATGCAGGCACGGCGTGCCGAGCTCTTTCCAGACGAACCCGACCGCGTCGAGACGGATCACGCGCGCGCCGTGGGCCACGTAGTCCGCGAGCACGTCGAGGACAGCTTCCAGTACCGCCGGGTTCGCGAAGTTCAGGTCGACCTGGTCGGCCGAGAACGTCGTCCACACGTACTCGCGTCCGCGCACGGTGTCGAACCGGGTGAGCAACGGGTGCGTCCGGGGCCGGAACACCCCGCTCAGGTCGGTCGACGGGTCGACGACGTGAAACCAGTCCGAGCGCTCCGGGTCGCCGGCCAGGAACCCGCGGAACCACGGCGAGCGCGACGAGACGTGATTGAGCACGAGGTCGACCATGAGCCGGCGGTCAGCGGCGAGGGCGGCGATGTCGTCCCAATCGCCGTGCGCCGGATCGACCTCGGTGAAGTCGACGATGGAGAAGCCGCCGTCGCCGGAGGACGGGAAGAACGGTAGGACATGCAGGTGGGTGTATTCCGGCGCATGGTCGGCGACGACCTGGCGCAGCGTGCGCAGCGGTGGTACGGACTCGTCCCGGACGGTGTCGGCGTAGCTGATGAGCACCGCGTCGGCGTGGCCGAACCGGACCCGTTGGTCGTCGGGGGCGGCGGGATGTCGCTTCGTCAACCGATCGGTGAGGTCGCGCGCCACCCGGTCGTCGTAGATGAACGCCAGCAGTTCGCGCATCCGGGCGGTCGCCGTCATGCCACCAGCTCCGCCGCGTGAGCTCCATGTTCGGTGAGCAGGTCGCCGACATCGACGGTACGCAGCTGCCCGTCCTCGACCACCCGGCGACCGTGCACCCACGACTGGTCGACCCCGTTCGCGCCGCAGAACACCAGTGCTGCGAGCGGGTCGTGCTGACCTGAGAACCGGGGGCGGTCGAGGTCGACGGCGATGATGTCGGCGGCGCGACCAGGCGCCAGCACGCCGATGTCGTCCCGCCCGAGCACGTCGGCACCGCCGGTGGTCGCCATCTGCAGCGCCTGGCGTGCGGTCAGGAAGCCGTGCTCGCCGGGGCCGCCGCGCAATCCGTCGGCGAGGCGCGCGAGCAGCATCGCCTGACGGGCCTCGGTGAGCAGGTCGCCGGAGTCGTTGGAGGCGGCCCCGTCGACACCGAGCCCCACCCGGAGCCCGGCGGTCAGGAACTCGCGCACCGGCGCGATCCCGGAGCCCAGCCGCATGTTCGACGTCGGGCAGTGCGCGACACCGGCGCCTGCCTCGGCCAGGGACGCGATGGAATCGGCATCGAGATGCACGGCGTGGGCGAACCAGACGTGTGGGCCGCTCCAGTCCAGCGACATCAGGTAGGGCAGCGGAGCCTCCCCGACGGCCAGCCGGCAACGCTCGGCCTCACCGGCGGTCTCGGCCAGGTGGGTATGCAAGCCGACACCTTGGCGCGAGGCCAGCGCGGCGAGTTCGCGCAACACCTGCGCCGAGGTCGACAGCACCGAGGGCGGCCCGGCCGCGATGCGGAGCATGGCCCCCGGTTCCGGGTCGTGGAAGCGGGTGATCGCGTGCTCGGTCGCCTCGACGATGATGTCTTCGGTCTCGGTGAGCGCGTCGGCGGCCAGGCCGCCCTGGGACGCGCCGATGCTCATGCCGCCGCGGGTCAGGTGCGCGCGGAGGCCGACCTGGGTCACGGCGTCGACGATGTCGTCGATGCGCACGCCGTTCGGCCACACGTAGTGGTGGTCGGCGACGGTGGTGCACCCGGACAGGGCCAATTCCGCGGCGCCGACGGCAGCCGCCGTCCGGACGGCCTCGGGCGTGAGCTTCTCCCAGACCGGGAACAGCACGGTGAGCCAGTCGATCAAGGCAGCATCCTGCGCAGCGGGGACGGCCCGGGTCAGGGTCTGCCACAGGTGCTGGTGGGTGTTGACCAGGCCGGGCAGAACCACATGGCCGGACAGGTCCACGGACTCGTCGGCGGTGGTGGTGACCTCGCTGGTGGTGCCCACCTGCTCGATCCAGCCGTCGCGGACCAAGACGGCGCCGTCGGTGATCTCCTCGCCGGTCATCGTGGCCAGCAGCTCGATCGAGTGCAGCCGCATGGTGCTCACGGCGACCCTCCTCCGTCATCGACCCAGTGTAGGACCTCACGCCCGGACAACGCACGGCGCAGGTTTTCACCGATCAGCTCGTCCAAGCGGCGGTGGACGTCTGCGGTGCGCGCGGCGACATGCGGGCTGAGCAGCACCTGCGGGTTCTGGCGCAGCGGAGAGTCCGGGGCGAGTGGCTCGACGGCGAACACGTCGAGACCGGCCCGGCGATCCGGGCGGGCGGCCAGCCAGGTCTGCAGCGCGGCCTCGTCGATCACCGGTCCACGGCTGGTGTTGATCACGATGGCGTCGGGTTTCATCATCGCCAGTCGGTCGGCGTCGAGCAGGTGCCGGGTGGTGGGGCGCAGCGGCACATGCAGGCTGACCACGTCGCTGCGGCGCAGCAGGTCGTCGAGGGGGACCTGGCGGGTGCCGGCCGGCGGGTCCGGGCAGCGGCGATGGTGATGGAACACCACGGTGCAGCCGAAGCCGGCCAGCGCCGCCGCCACCGCACGGCCGGTGTTGCCCATCCCGATCAACCCCACCGTGAGCCCGCCCAGCTCGCGGCCCGGCCGCGGACGTGGCCAGGCACCGTCGGTCATGTCCGCGTGCGAGCGATGCGCGTCGCGCAGCAGGGTCAGGATGGCCATCACGACCCATTCGGCGACCGACCGGCTGTTGCTGCCCGCGGTGTTCGCCACCGGTATGCCGCGCGCGGCCGCGGCGGCGACGTCCAGGGTGTCGGTACCCACCGACGGCTGCTGGATCAGCCGGCAGCGCCGCATCTGCGCGATGACCTCGCCGGTCAGAGCGTAGTGGCCGGACGGGTCGGCCAGCACGATGTCGGCGTCGCGGACGAGGTCGATCGTGGTGAGTCCCGGCGCCGGTTCGACGACCTGAACGTCGTGCGGTGCGGCCATCGCGGTGACGGCGGCGGCGTCGTAGCGCCACAGCGACGCGACCACGGGCGTGGTGACGCGGGCGCTGCTGGCGTCTTCGGTTCGCGCTCGGCTCATGCCACCGGCTCCGCGGTGACGATGCGGTCGGGGTCCAGTTCCATCCCCAGCCCTGGGCGGGTCGGTGCGCTGATCATCCCGTCGGTTGCCGTGATGGGGTGAGCGAGGAAGTGCTGGTACAGCGGCGCCAGCCGGGTCAGGTACTCCATCTCTGGTGTGAGCTGCGGCGACGCGGCGAAGGTGAGAGCGGCGTTGCACTGCATCGACTGGCCGTGCGGGATCATCGGCGCCCCGGCGGCGGAGACGATCGAGGCGATCTTCGCCACCTCGCTGATGCCGCCGGACCAATGCGGGTCAGGCTGGTAGACGTCGAACACGTCAGCAGCGGTGAACGCGGCGAATCCCCACCGGCCGTACTCGTGCTCGCCCCCGGCGATGGCCACCGTGCTGCCGGCCCCCCGCAACACTTCGCGCAGCCGTCGGTAACCCGCCACGTCGTCGGTGTTCAGGGGTTCTTCGATCCAGCGCACACCCAGGTCGCGGATCGCCCGGGCGACGTCGACGGTGAACGCGACGTCCCACGAGCTCCACGCGTCCAGCATGATCTCGAGATCGTCGCCGGCTTCGGCCCGCACGGTCTCGACCAGCTCGGCCACGGCGCGCACCCCGGCGGCGCCGTCGGGCGGGCCGACCCGCGGGAACCACTTGATGCCCTTGGCGCCGGAATCGACGACCGCGCGGGTCGTGCGCCGCACGCTGTCGCGGTCGAGCGCGGCGCCCAGCGTCGAGACGTAGACCGGGACCGTCGAGCGGGTCGGGCCACCCAGCAGGACGTGGCACGGCACGCCGAAATGCTGCCCACGGATGTCCCACAGCGCGCAGTCCACCGCCGACAGCGCCAGCATGCCCGCGCCGCGGCGGGCGTGGATGGACGAGCGGTACCCGACGTCCCACAGCCGTTCGGTCGCCAGCGGATCAGCGCCGAGCAACACCGGTCGTAGCGTCGTGTTGACGATGTGCGCCTGGTCGGCGCTGATGTGGGCGGTCGTCCCGGTGAGGCCGGTGTCGGTGTCGATGTGCAGGAAGATGCTCTCGACCCGGTAGCGATCCGGCCCGGTCCGTGGCAGGTCGGTGGCCCCGAGCGCGGCGAATTCCGGGTAGACGTCGACCGGTCGGCGCAGCCGTTCGGACCAGAACGGTTCCGGATGCTCGAGCTCGCCGGTGTACCGCACGCATCGGACGTCGATGATCTTCATCCCTTGACCGACCCTCCAGCCAGTTGAGTCAGGTAGCGCTGCAGGAACGCGAAGATCAGCACCACCGGGATCACCATGAGCACGCCGGAAGCCATCAGGCGGCCCCAGTCGGTGGAGTACTGACCGATCAGCGAGTTCAGCCCGACCGACAGCGGGCGCAGCTCGTCGGAGTCGATGAACGTGTTGGCGTAGAGGAACTCCTCCCACACCTGGATCACGCAGAACGCGGCCGCGGCGGCGACGGCCGGCATGGTCGGCGGCAGTAGCACCCGCCACAAGGCGGTCAGTCGGTTGCAGCCGTCGATCAAGGCGGCCTCTTCCACCTCCACCGGCACGGTGAGGAAGTAGTTGCGCAGCATCCAGATGCAGAACGGCAGCGCGAAGGTGATGTAGACGACGACGAGCCCGCCCCGGGTGTCGAGCAACTGCGCGGCACTGAGCATCTTGTACAGCGGCACGGCCAGGAGCACCGCCGGGAACATCTGCATGGTCACGATGGCGATGAGCAGCATGCGGTTGCCGACGAAGTTGAACCGGGCCAGGCCGTAGCCGGCCAGCACGGCGATGATGATCGACAGCGCGGTCGTGCCGACGGCGATGACGATGCTGTTGACGAAGTAGGTGACGAACGACGTGTCCTGCAGGCCTTGGTAGTTGCCCAGGTAGAGACCTTCGGGCAGCCAACTGTCGGTGAGACCGCGGATCTCGGCCGGTGTCTTGAAGCTCGACAGCACCATCCAGCCGAACGGCACGATCACCATGGCGAGGATGACGACGATCAGCGCGTACAGCCCGGCGCGGCGCAGCCGGGGGTGCGAGGTGTGGGCATTCATCGGCGCCTGCCCTCCACGAGGTAGAAGTACACACAGCTGACGAGGAACACGAAGGCGAACAAGATCACCGCCACGGCGGAGGCTCGGCCGAAGTCGAACGCCTGGAACGCGTAGCGGTAGGCCAGCGTGGTCAGCGTCTCGGTGCTCCCGGCGGGCCCGCCACGGGTGAACAGCCAGATGCCCGCGAAGTTGTTGATCGAGTAGGCGATGGTCAAGACGCTGGACATGGCGATGCTGGTGTGGATGTGCGGCATGATCACGTAGCGGAACCGCTGGAAGGTGCTGGCGCCGTCGATCAGTGCGGCCTCCCGCACCTCGTCGGGCACCGACTGCAACCCGGCCAACAAGATGACCGCCACGAACGGGGTCCATTTCCAGACGCTGATCAACGTCAGCATCGGAAACGCGAGCGTGGTGTCGGCCAGCCACAGCGGCGGATCACTGACGACCCCGGTGGAGATCAGGATGTCGTTCAGTGGGCCGCTGGAGGGGTCGAGCAGGAACCGCCACATGATCGCGACCACCACGGTCGGCACCACCCACGGGATGATGACGACGCTGCGGATCACCGCCCGCGCGCGCAGCCGCTGGTTCAACACCGAGGCGATGACCAGGCCGAGCACGATCTGCAGCACCAGGTTGCCGAGGACCCACAAGCTGCTGCGGATCGACGCGCCGACGAAGTCCGAGTCGCCGAAGATGTTGCGGAAGTTGCCGAGCCCGGCGAACTCTCCTTCGCCGGGCGCGGTAGCGACCTCGTAGTTGAAGCTGGTCCAGATCGCGTTCCCCACCGGGTACGCGAGCATGATCACGAGCACGACGACGGCCGGCCCGACGAACGCGAGCGGGGTGAGCCGCCGGCGCAGCGGCGTGTGGTGCCGCTGTGCCGGCGACTGCGACGTGGTGTCGCGCACGGGTGTGGTCAGGGTCATGATGTCGAACCCCCCGAGTCGGAGGACCTCCGGTTCTAGCCGGCCAGCACCTTGTCGACCTCGGCCTGGGCCTGGTCCAGCGCGTCCAGCGGAGCGGCTTGCTCATGGATGACGCTGTCCCACGACTCCGCCATGACGCCCCACTCGATCTGCCCCCAGTTGGGGATCGATGGCCGGGCCACGCCGTACTCCGCCTGCTGGGCGAACGTCTGCAACGCGGGATCGGCCTTGACGTACTCGGTGTCGACGACGTCGCGGCGCGCGGACATGCGAGACGACTCCTCGATGACCGAACGCTGGTCCGCGCTGACGAGGTACTCGATCAGCTTCCAGGCTGCGTCGGCCTTGGCCGACTCCGCCGACACCGCGAGCGCGTTCCCGCCGACCACGGTGGCGCCCCGGTCTCGGGTGGGCAGCGGAGCCACGGCGTACTCGAGCTCGGGATTGATCGTCTCGATGGAGGCCATCGCCCAGCTGCCGGTGGTCATCATCGCCACCTTCTCGCCGATGAACGGGTCGTTGTACTCGTCCCACGACTGGGTGACGGTGAGGAAGGTGGGCGGCACGACGCCGTGTTTCAGGTGGAGATCGGCGTAGAACTGCCATGCCTCGCGCCCGGCCTCGTCGTTGAACGCGGCCTTGGTGAGGTCGTCGGTCAGGATCTGCCCGCTGTTCTGCCACAGCCAGGGCCACCAGAGGAACGCGCCGTAGCCCAACGCGCCCATCATGAAGCCGTACTGGTCGTCGTGGGTGAGCTCGACCGCCGCGGCCAGGAACTCCTCCCACGTGGTCGGGGGTGAGTCGATCCCGGCTTCGGCGAACAGGCGCGTGTTCCAGAACAGGGCGACGTTGTTGGTGTCGTACGGCACCGCGTACTGCCGCCCCTCGAACTGCGCGGACAGCACACTGGCCTCGAAGAAGTCGCCGGCCAAGGGTGAGAACTGGTGGGTGATGTCGGCGAACAGGCCCGAAGCACCGAACTGGGTCACCTGGCTGACGTCGAGCAGCATGACATCCGGCCCGCCGCCGCCGTTGATCGCCGTGGTGATCTTGTCGACCAGGTCGTTGGCCGGGAACGGCTCGTACTCGACCTCGGCATCCGGGTAGTTCTCCAGCGCCTTGACGAACGGGGCATCGCCATCGGACCAGGCATTGCTACCCCACACGGTGAGGGTGTCACTGCCGCCGCCTCCTCCGTTACCGCTGCCGCCGCCGTCACCGGAACCGACGGTGCTCGACGAGCCGCCGCAGCCGGCGAGCGCGGCGCCGGCCAGTGCTCCCGCACCGAGACCGAGGAACCGCCGCCGGTCGAGAACGAAGGGGTGACCGGCCCGGCGCCGGCCGAGAGCGACGCTGCTCTGACGTGTCATGGTGGTGCCTCCTCGGATTATCGGGAACCCGCTCGGTTCCCAGATCTGACCGGGTTGACTGGGGTGGCGGCGCTGCCGCCAGGTGGAAGGTCGATGCCGCAGGCCGAGGCGATGGCAGCGGTAGCTGCCGCGGCCTGCTCGGCGATGTCGGCGTGGCTGACTCTGGTCAAGGTCCGTTGCCGGACCACGGGCGTGCCGTCGACGTACACGTCGGTGACGTCGGCGCCGACCATGCGGTGCACCAGCGTCCACAACGGGTCGGCGATCGGCTGCACTTCGAGCCGGTCTTGAGCGACGACCACGACGTCGGCGCGTTCGCCCACAGCCAGCTCACCCCCGACGGCCATCCGGTACGCCTCGACCGTGGTGAGGGCGCCGGTGATGCCGGTGGCCTGGGCCTGCGCGTAGACGGCCTGGCGCATCTCGGTGAAGCCGTCGACCATGCCGTCGATGCCCAGCCCCACGCGCACGCCGCGGTCGAGCAGGTCGCGTACCGGGGCGAACCCCTTGGCGAAGCGCAGGTGGTTCGAGGGGCAGTATGCGACGGCCGTGCCGGTGGTTGCCAGCAGGTCCCGTTCGTGCTCGCTGAGCTGCACGGCGTGCACCACCGTCGTGCCGGGGCGCAGGAACCCGATCGAGTGCAGCAACTCGACCGGGCGCAGACCGTGTTCGGCGACGCAGGCGTCGACCTCAGCAGCGGATTCGGCGATGTGGGTGTAGAGCCGGATCCCGAGCCGGTCCGCGGCGCGCACTGCTGCGGTGTAGACGTCGAGTGACGACTGCCGCAGCGACACCGGTGCCAGGTACAGCCGTTCGGCGGGAACGGTGTCGTCGGCGATGCGGGCCACGGTGGCGATGGTCGTCTCGGGGTCTTGGACCACGTCCGGGTGGCCGTGGTCCATCAGCCCGACAGCGAGCGAGGCGCGCAGTCCGACGTCGTCGTGGCCGGCGGCGGCCGCTTCGATCATCCCCGGAACATGCACCGGGTAGATGTGGTCGATGACCGATGTCACGCCGCCGAGCACCATCCGGGCCGCGCCCAGGGCCGTCAGGGCCCGGTAATGCTCCGGAGTCGCCGCCGCACCGGCCGCACCGGCGCGTTCCACGACCGCAGGCAACGGCAGCGTCTCTGCTGCTCGGCTGGCCGGTAGTAGCGACCGGAGATGGTCGTGGCGGTTGGCCAGGCCCGGCAGCACCAGGTGGCCGGTCACGTCGACGATCTCGTCGTCGGGTCGGCTCTCGGCGATGCGCCCGGCGCGGATGGCGAGGTCGCCGGTCGCGGCGTCCCCGGCCGCGGACAGTATCGAGCCGCCGGCGAGCCGCAGTCCCGTCACCACCGGCCTGCCTCGGCCGCGGCGACGAGCCCGTCGCGGTCGCGCCCACCCAGGCCGACGTCGTCGAGCGTGCGGCCTTCGGCGAACAGGTCGCGCCCGAGGGCGATGGAGGCCAGGTGGGTCAGGCTGTCCACCGTCGGCGTCGGCACGCCGACCGCCCGCCCGATGGACGAGAACAGCACCAGTGCGTACGGCACGTCCTCGGTGATGTACCGGCTGGACAGGGCGTCCGGTCCGCACCGGAAGGTGCTGTCGGAGAACGTGCTGGACTGCAACAGGTCGAAGAACGACTCCGCTCCCGGCGGCGCGAAGCCCTGCTCGACGAGGTAGTCGGCGTAGCGCTTGGCGTTGCGCACGCCCAGGGCGCGGCGCAGTTCCAGCAACTCACCGTCGAGGGTCTCGATGATCCGCGCGACGCTCGGCGAGGCGCCCTCACCCCAGAGCAGCATCTTCCCGTGCCGGCCCTCGACGACGCCGAGGTTGCAGATGATCGGCGGCACGTGGTCGATGGCGTTGAAGTTGAGCAGGACCGTCTCCCAGACGTTCTCGGCCGGCGTCACCCACGGCCACACGGCCTGCGCGATGCCCACGAGGCCGCGGTCGCGGCCCAGGACCGACACGAGGGTGCCTCCGGCCTTGCGCGATGCGGTGATGACGCCGGGCGCACGGACGCGAGCCCCGTAGGGAAGGCTGTTCGTCTCGCCGATCTCGATGTCCGGGGTGCGACCGATGCGGCGCAGGGCGTCGGCGAAGACCAGGCTGCCGCCGCCCTCACCGACCCAGAGCACGC
>NZ_DAHVSH010000050.1:0-5355 GCF_027324685.1 Haloactinopolyspora sp. | reverse complement strand
CAGCCGGACCGGACGCCGTGTGGATGGCGTGCAACGAGGTGCCGCCGCGCCGCGGCGCCCAGTGCGTTCGCCAGTCGGTGCCCGTGGCCTGGACGTCGAGCCCGCCGGCGGGCCGGAACCCCAAGGTGACCGTGCGCTCCTCCCCGGAGCCCGATCGTGCTCGCACGACGTCGAGCAGATAGTCGGCGGTCATGATCAGCCAGCGGCGCAGCGCCACGCCCGGGAACGCGTCGTCGGCGCGTAGCACCGCGCGGGCCGGCGGTCCCGGGTCCCAGCGCTCGACCCGGCCGGTACACGGTTGCTGGTCGGCGTCGTCGATGCGGACCGTCGGGTGGGCGAGCGTGCGGGCGTAGTGGCCGCGGCGTAGCGGACTGCCGTACGGCGGGACGCCGGGCGCAGGTTGCCACGAGCCGTACGCGCCGTAGAGGTAGAGCGCCAGCTTGTCCAGGTGACCGTGCGAGCCACCGTGCGGGCCGGCGTCGACGACCGCCTGCCAGGTGTCGGCCTGGTCACGCAGCACCACGATGCCGGCATCGGCGAAGTGCACCGACTCGCGGTGCGCGTCGAGCTTGGGCAACGGTGGGCCGGCGAACCACCCGTCCAGCAGGTCTTCCAGCCCGTCGTGCGGTGCTGCGAGCTCGCGGCGGGCGTGCGCCTCCACCCGGTCGAGGCCGGTCGACTCCCAGAGCTGGCCGGCCAGGACGCAGACCTCGATCAGCTCCAGCAATGCGCCGTCGCGGCGGTAGGGGCCGTCGTGGAGCATCGGCAACTCGCCGTCCGGGGCGGCGAGTGACACCAGCACCTGCACCATGCCCGCCAGCCGGTCGATCACGTCCGGCGGCAGCCCGGCCGGGTCGGTGCCGTGCAGGGCGAGCAGGTGAGCCCGCAGGACGAACAGGTGGTAGTAGGTCGCGGCTTCCCACTCCCAGCCGTCGTCGCTCACCGCTGCGCGCAGCTGCTCGTGCGCTGCTTGGTGCCACGCTTCGGGGTCGTCGGGTTCACCCAGCGCCACCAGCGCGCGGGCCACGCTCGCGCCCGCGCAGTCCAGCCATGCCGTGTAGTTGCTGCGCAGCTCGCCGCGTTCGTCGACCAGGAGTCTGCGCGCATCGGACACCGTCGTGCGAAGTGCCCGCAGCAATCCGTGCACCGATTCGTCGTCGAGCCGGTGCCGCGCCGTGGCGGCACCGGCCAGGACCGCCACGGCGTCGGCGACCTGCACGCCCCACAATGCCTCGGTCAACGCCTGCGAGAACAGCTTGCCGCGCAGCATCCACCCCTGGGCCCGCTCGCTCCACCCGCTCACTGCCACCTCGGCGTACAGCCGGGCGTAGGCGTTGAGCAGCTCGACCGCACGGTCCAGGTCAACCGGGTCCGCGGCGGCTCGGTAGCGCCGGGCGCGAAGACGCATCTCTCGCGCCATGGCCTGGTGTTCGAGCACCGTCCACGCTGATGTGTACGGCTCGCCGCTCAGCTGGCACCCGTGCGGGCACGGGTAGTACCCCGCAGCAGTCGGTGGGCGCAGTTCGGTTCCGTGGCTCGGACAGACGTAGTCGTGCCACCATCCGCCGCGGGCCCAGGGGATCGTGGTCACCGGAACAGTTGCCCTCCGTTGATGTCGACGACGTGCCCGGTGATGTACGACGACAGCGGCGAGGCCAGGAACGCCACCACGTTGGCGACGTCGTCGGGCGTGCCTTCGCGACCGAGCGGGATGCCGGCGACCATGCCTGCCCGTGCCTCCGGTGGGGTGAAGGTGTCGTGGAACGCCGTCTGGCCGATGAAACCCGGCGCCACGGCGTTGACCGTCACGCCGTCGGGCGCGAGCTCCTTGGCCAGGCCACGACCGAAGCCGATGACGGCGGCCTTGCCCGTGGCGTAGGCCACCGAGCCCTTGCCCCCGCCGTTCTCCGCCGCCAGCGACGACATCAGCACGACGCGACCGGCCTCGGAGCGCCGCAGATGCGGGATGGCCGCTCGGGTGACGGCAAAGGTGGTGGTGACGTTGACGGCCATGACCTTCGCCCAGTGCTCGTCACTCATCTCGGCCACCTCCGAACGGCCGACCAGGTGACCCGCGTTGTTGACGACGACGTCCAGGCCGCCGAGCTCGTCGGCCGCCCGCTCGACGAGCTGTGTCGCCTGCTGGGTATCGGTCAGATCGGCCGGTACGGACACCGATCGCCGGCCGTCGCCCACGAGATCCTTGACGACGGCCTCGGCACCGTCCGCACTCGACGCGTAGTGCACGACGACGTCGGCGCCGCATCTGCCCAGGGTCCTGGCGATCGCCGCGCCGATACCGCTGCCTCCACCGGTGACGAGCGCCCGTCGTCCGGTCAGGTCGATCTGCATGAGTGTCCTCTCGGTCGGTGTCATTTGATTCCGGCATTCGTGAAGCCTTGGATGAAGTAGCGCTGCGCCAGCAGGAACAGCACCACCATGGGAACCGTGGCCAGGGTCGTACCGGCCATCAGGTACGCCCACGCGGTGGACTCCTGCTGCTGGAACACCGCCAGGCCCACCTGAATCACGCGCAGGTCGTCCCGGGTGGTCACCAGCAGCGGCCACAGGAAGTTGTTCCAGCTGTCCTGGAACGTCAGCAGGGCTACCGTCGCAATCGCGGGCTTGACCAGCGGCGTGTACACCTGGGCCCAGATCCGCAGCTCGCCCAGCCCGTCGATCCGGGCCGCCTCCTCCAGCTCGCGCGGCAACGACAGGTAGAACTGCCGGAACAAGAAGATCGCGAACGGGCTCAGCCCGCCCGGGATGAGCAGCGCCCACCACGTGTTCAACCAGCCGCTGCCGCCCTGACCGAAGATGTCGTTGCCACCGAACAGCGGCATGAACTTCACGATCAGGAACTGCGGCACGATCTTCGTGTACGTCGGGATCATCAGCATGGCGATGAAGCCGATGAACACGATCTCGCGACCGCGGAACGGGATCCGCGCCAGCGCGTATCCGGCCATCGCCGCGAAGACCAAGGTGATCGCGGTGTGCCCGGTGGCGATGATCAGGCTGTTGCGGAAGTACGTCCCGAACGGTGCCGCATCGAGCGCGTCGCGGTAGTTGCTCCACACCCACTCGTCCGGCCAGAACGACGGCGGGAAGGTCGCCAGATCCTCCGGGCTCTTCACCGAGGTGAGCACCATCCAGAGAAACGGCACGATCATGGTGAACGCCCCGATGCCCAGCACGACGGCGAGCACCAGCCGTCGCATGCGACCACGCCGGTGCGGCGCGTCCGACTGCCGCGGTTTACCGCTCACGGCCACCGGTTCCACCTGGCTGGTCATTGGTCGTCACCGCCCGTCAGCCGCCGGTTGATCATGGTGAGGACCAACAAGAAGGCGAACAGCACGACCGACTGCGCACAGGCCAGCCCCATCCGGAAGTCCTGGAACGCGGCCCGGTACACCTCGTAGGTCATCATCGTCGTGGCGTTGGCCGGCCCTCCGTCGGTGAGGACGTAGACCTGGTCGAACACCTGGAACGCTCCGATGATCGAGACGACGAAGACGAAGAAGGTCGCAGGTTTGAGCATCGGCAACGTGATCGAGAAGAACTGCCGCACGCTGGACGCGCCGTCCATCGACGCCGCCTCGTAGAGGTGGTGATCGATGTTCTGCAGCGCGGCCAGGTAGATGAGCATCTTCATGCCGATGCCCTGCCAGATCCCGACCAGTATCACCGCCCACAAGGCCCAGTCCGGGTTGGCCAGCCACGCCTGAGTCGGGAGCCCGAGGAACGACATCAACGCGTTGAGCAGGCCGTACTGCGGGTTGTACATCCACAGCCACACCATCGCGATCGCCACCGTGGCCGTCACCTGTGGCAGGAAGAACGCAGCCCGGAACGCCGTACGCCCGCGGATCTTTTGGTTCAGCAGTACGGCCACGACCACCGCGACGGCCATCGAGAACGGCACAGTGAAGAACGTGTAGATGACCGTGTTCCACGTGGCCTTGCGGAAGACGTCGTCGTTCCACAGCTCGACGTAATTGTCCAGGCCGATGAACTCCGGCGCGGAGAAGACCTCGTAGTTGGTGAAGCTCAGGACGAACGTCGCGACGACCGGGATGGCGATCCACACGATGGTGTGGGCCAGCGCCGGTGTCACCATCAGCCAGCCCGCGCGCCGCAGCTTGCGGCCCGACGACCGCCGACCCCGGCTGGGACGCCGGGCGTGGTCCTGGAGGTCGGCGGTCGTCTCGAGCGACTCGGTCGTCATGGACATCGACGTCAGCGACCCATCGCCTCGCTGGCCGTCGCGGCGAGATCATCGAGCGCCTCCTGCGGAGTCTTCTGACCCAGCAGCGCGGCTTCGATCGCCGGCGTGAACTCGCCGCGGATCTCGATCCATTGCGGCGGGCCGCCCTCGTTCTGCGCGTGTTCGAGGTTCTCCATCGCGAACTGGACGAACGGGTTCTTCTGCACGTAGTCGGTGTCCAGCAGTTCGGTGAGGGCGGGCACGTTGCCGCGCTGTTCGTTGGCCGCGAGCGCCGCCTCCGGGCCGGACAGGAACTCCAGCAAGGCCGCGGCTGCCTCCGGGTGCTCGGAGTTCGCCGAGACGGTCGCGAGAGTGCCGCCGAAGAACATGCCCGGTTGCTCGCCAGTGATCAGGAACGGCACGAACTGGTCGGACAGCTCCGGTGCGGACTCCTGCACCTGCAACCACAGGTTGTTGTGGGCCAAGCCCATCGCGGCACGTCCGTTGACCAGGGGGTGAACCTGAGAGTCGCTGCCGGAGAAGCCGATGTCCTCGACCTTGTCCTCGTTGATGAGATCGGTCATGAACTGCAGCGCCTCGACGCCTTCGGGCGAGTTGAACGCGGGCTCGGTCACGTCGTCGTTGAACAGCGACGCACCGGAGGAGAAGAGGAAGACTTCGTACATCTGCCGCAGGTCGTGCGAGAGCATGTCGAAGCCGGCGCGGGTCAGCGTGCCGTCCGGTTCACGCTCGGTCAACGCGATCGCGTACTCACGCAACTCGTCCCAGCTGCTCGGCGGCTCGTCGAATCCGGCCTCGGCCAGGATGTCCTTGCGGGCGACGGCGAACCGGGTGTCGAGCATGATCGGCACCGCGTAGACGCTGTCCTCCCACATGCCCGCCCGCACGATCTGCTCGGTGTAGGACTCCTGCAGCGATTCGGCCGTGATGCCGAACTCGGACAGGTCGCGCAAGACCCCCTTGTCGGCGAAGCCTTCGACCCAGCCGACACCCATCATCATCACGTCGGGGACCAGTCCGCTGGCCACGGCGGTGGTGAGCTTCTCGTTCAGCGTGCCGTAGGTGGTGTAGTCCACGCTGACGCTGACGTCGGGGTACTGCTCGTAGAACTGTGGCAGAAGCTC
>NZ_DAHVSH010000020.1:0-14669 GCF_027324685.1 Haloactinopolyspora sp. | reverse complement strand
CAGCCATCCGGTCCGTGGTTGAGCGCCGATCAGGACGAACAGGCCGGCTGCGGACTCCGTCGAGATGCCCCCGGAGGTTCGCTCGCGCACCCGGATCCACTCGAGATGTCCGTTGCCGCCACCGTCGATCACCTCGACGTTGAGCCGTACGTCGATGCCGGCCGCCCGGATCGCCTCGATCAGGTACCGGGACATGCTCGCAGCCAGCGAGGGCCCGCGAACCAGCAGCGTGACTCTGCGGGCGAACCGCGACAGGTGCATCGCGGCCTGCCCAGCCGAGTTGCCGCCGCCGACAACGAAGACGTCGCGTCCGCTCAGTGCCCGCGCTTCCGACGCCGACGCGCCGTAGAAGACCCCGGCCCCTTCCAGCGATTCCAACGTCTTGATGCCGATCCGGCGATAACTGACCCCGGTCGACAGCACGACGCAGCGAGCACGCGCGACCTCGTCGTCGGCCGTGGTCATCTGGAACCGGCCGTCGCTGCGAGCGAGTTCGACAGCTTCCCGCATGAGCAGGAAATCGGTGCCGAACACCCACGCTTGTTGGTAGGCGCGCTGAGCCAACTCGGCCCCGCTCACGCCGCGCGCGAAGCCGAGGTAATTGCGGATCAGCGAACTCGAACCCGCCTGGCCACCGATCGATTCGCGCTCGATGACGAGCGTGCGAAGCCCTTCGGATGAGGCATACACCGCCGCCGCGAGCCCAGCCGGGCCTGCACCGACGACGATCACGTCGTACTCGGTGTCGTCGGCGAGCCGGGTCCGCACGCCGTAGGCGTCGGCGAGTTGCGCGTTGGTGGGGTCGACAAGCACTCCCCCGTCGCGCAGCAGCACGACTGGGCGACGTGTATCGGTCAGCCCGACGCGCTCGAGCATCTGCTGCCCGTCGGCGCTGTCACTGGAGTGAAACGTGTGGGGCACGCCGTTGCGCGCCAACAGGCTGCGCAATTCGTGCGCCCGCGCCGACCACTGGCCACCGACCAGGTTGACCTCGCGTGGCTGCGATGACACCGCGCGCTCCCACTCGAGCAGGAATTCCGTCACCGTCCGGTGAAACAGTTCGTCGGGCACCCGCCACGGCCGCAAGATGTAGTAGTCGATCGCCCCGATGGCGATGAGCCGCAGGATCGAGGCGGCGGTGCGCTGATCGCCCCACCCTCCCCAATCGATCACCAGAACGCGCTTGGCCTCGGGGAACAGCGCCTTGACTTCATGAAAGACGCCGTCGGGCCGCGCATCGGGATTCTCACCCGAATCACAGAGCACCATGGCGACACGCGCGCCGCGTTCGCGCAGTGAACGTAGGGCACTCAAGCCCGCTTGCCGCGTGGGCTCGTCGACGACGCGGTAATCGGACCCGTAGCGGCGGCGTAGTTGATCGGCGATCCGTAGCCGCTGGCTGCCGCGACCTTCGATGACGAACAGGACCGGTTCGGCGGACGACGTGGATGTGTCCATCGCCGGCTCCTCCCCCAGGAGACCTCCGCGCGGCGCGCCGACCGCTGCGCTGGTGGGCGCCGCTGAGCTGAGTGTACGACTGGAAATCAGCCTGCGGGGCGTTGCGATTCGCCTGGTTTCTCGGTCATCGACGACGATGGTCGTCATGGCGCCGATACGGGTACGCGACTCGATCGTCATTCCCGATGACGAGTTGGTGTGGCGATTCTCCCGCTCCGGCGGCCCCGGCGGGCAGCACGTCAACACCTCGGAGACACGTGTCGAGCTGTCGTTCGACGTCACCGCCTCACGTGTGCTCGACGCAGCCACGCGCGAGCGGATCACGTCGCGACTTCGGAACCGGTTGGTCGACGGCGTGCTCACGGTCGTGGCTTCGGAGCACCGCTCACAGCTCAGAAACCGGGAGGCGGCCATGCAGCGGCTGGCCGCATTGCTGGAGGAGGCGCTACGTCCCCCGGGGCCGCGGCGCCGCCCCACGAAGCCGTCGCGCGCCGCGCGGAAACGCCGGGTAGACGAGAAGAAGCAGCGCGGCCGCACGAAACAACTGCGGCGCCGGCCGGACGAGTGACACCGATCGTGCTGATCGGGTCGGGTCCTCTGTTATTCCTCGCGCCCCTCGCCGCGGAACTCGGCGAGGAACTGCTCCAGCTCGGCCCCGATCTCGTCCGCACTGGGCACCGCGCGCTGCTCGGCGATCAAGCCCCCGCGTCCCTGGCTGCCGGCCGCGGCGTCGTACTGGCTTTCCAGCGCATGCACGACCTGCGCGACCTGCTCGTTGCCGTCGACCTGTTCCTGCACCAGCTCATCGGCGCGCCGCGACGCCTCGATGAGATAGCCGGCCGGAAGCAGCAGGCCGGTCACCCCGCTCAATGCGCGCAGCAACGTCAACGAAGCCTGCGGGTACTCGGAGTCCGCGAGGTAGTGCGGCACGCGGGCCACGAGACCGACGGCGTCCTTGCCGGCCTGGCCGAGCCGGTACTCCAGCAACGACGACACGTTGCCGGGGACTCGCAGCTCGACGTCGACCAGCGCGGAACCGTCGAGCAGTTCGGGCCTGGTGGCATGCGAGATGACACTGATGGGCCGAGTGTGCGGCACGGGGTTCGGGATGCCCTGCACACCGACTGACAGCCGGACCCCCAGCCGGTGAACCAGGTCGATCACGGCCGAGGCGAAGGCCTCCCAGCGGAAATCGGGCTCTGGCCCGGACAACAGGTAGAACGACGAACCGGTGTCGTCCTTGACGCTGTACAGGGTGAGCTCGGGCGCCGCGTAGTCCTGGAACGAACCATCGGCGAAGCGCATCTCGGGTCGCCGCGAGCGATAGTCGATCAAAGCCTCGACGTCGAACCGCGCCACGACCTGGTGGTCGAGAGTCGCGAGCAGGTGGTCGACGAGGCCGCCGCCGGCGTGGCCCGCGTCGACGAAACCGTCGAACCAGTACACCAGGACCGGCGACTCCAACTCGGGCTGCTCACCGACGAATTCGTACAGGTCAGTGCCGTTCGGCATGACAGAACTCCAGACGTCGGGGTGGTCACGGATACCCCTGTAACAACGATGAAGCCCTCATGCTTCCCGCGGATGGGGAACCGTACGCAGCCCGCTGGGCACGTAGACATCGAGGGGCTCCTGGTACGGCAACCCGAGCGCCACGCAGACCAGCCCGAGAAACTCGTCGGCCTGGCGCAGTAGATCGTCGGCCTCGCGTACGCTCACCGATCCGGGCAGACCCGCCTGCGCGGCCGACCGCTTGCCGGCGTTCGCTGCGAAGAACGCCGCCCACTCCGCGAACTCGGGGGCCACGACGGGCAGCAGATCCCAGACGTTGCGCGGACCGTGACCGCGGCGCCCGGTGCGGCCCGTGCGCCGTGGATTGACCGGCCGTGCGCGGGCGGCGAGGACCGCCGCTGCCGCCCGCAGCGCCGACAGATGGGCCGCGGCGAACCGGTCGGTCGCGAGAGTCGACGATGCGGCCTCCGCCAGGCAGGCTCGAGCCTGATCGATGAGGTCGAGCGGAGCATGGCCCAACGGCGGACGACCCCGGCGCTCGTTGAGGGCTGACATCCGCCGCACGTCGCTGGCCTGCTGATATTCCACCGTCATTGTCGCCTCCACAGCCGTGTTCGAACTTTTGTTCGATCTGATTGCGACTGTACACCCGGCCACCGACACAACGTCAACACCGCGACGCCGGTGGGGTGCCGCTCGCGGTAAGGTCGGCGATCGTGGCACGCGTCGTGGTCCTCGGAGCGGGGCTGGCCGGCCTGGCTGTGGCCGCACGCTTGGCCGATCTGCGCCATGACGTCGTCGTCGTCGAACAGGCCGACACCCCGGGCGGCCAGCTTCGGCCGCACGACGTGAACGGCACGTCAGTGGACCTGGGCCCGACGACGTTCACGATGCCTGCGCCGTTGCGCGAGCTGTTCCGCGCCACCGGCCGGCCGATCGAACGTGAGATCGAGATGGTCCCGGTCGACCCGGCGATGCAGATCGTCTTCCCGGACCGCACCGTCGCCGAGATCCCGAACGCCAGCCGCGCCGGCACGCGGCGTGCCCTCGACGACGCCCTGGGGTCCGGAGCCGGAGCGGGTTGGGACGGCGTCGTCGACTACGGCAGCAGGCTGTGGCAGGACCTGCACGATGCGGTCCTCGGCTACGCCCGCCGCGGCCGGACGCGCGTACCGTCACTGCGGTCCTTCAGTGCCACCGCACTGTCTGACGTGCGGCTTCGCCAGCTACTCGACTGGTATGCCACGAGCGTGGGCGAAGACCCCGCCCGTGCGCCTGCCTCCGTCACAGTGCTCCCCTACCTGGAGCAGACGTTCGGGCTGTGGAGCGTAGCCGGAGGCAGCGCGGGGCTGATCGGCGCCGTTCACCGGCGCGCCCTGGAACGCGGCGCCGTGGTGCGCACGAACGCCCGCGCCAACGCCGTCGACGTCGGCGGAGGGCGGGTCCGATCGGTCACGCTCGACGGCGGCGAGGTCATGGCCGCCGACGTCGTCGTCTCGGCGATCAGCCCGGACGGGTTGCGCCAAATACTACCGCGGCGGGCGCTCGTCCGATCCGGCCGCACCTTCGCGCGGCGCCCGCTCCCGCCGCCCCGATCGTCGTTCTGCGTGCTCATCGAGGCCGATGGCACCGCGCGGGGTGCCGGGGTGCGCAAGATCGTGGTGCCGCCCGATGACCAGAACCCGGCGTTGACCGTCAACCGGGCCGCAACGTCGACGGCCGGCACGGTGACCTGGGCGGTGCACGCCGATTGCGCCGCCCACGGCGACGCGCCCGGCGCCGTCGACTGGAGCGCTGCGGGGACAGTCCGGGCCTACGCCGACGAGGTGATCGCTCACGTCACGTCGACGGCAGTCCCGGTCGGCACGCCGCAGGCCACCCGCCTGGTCCGGACTCCGCACGACCTCGAACAGACCACGGGAGCACCAGGCGGCGCGATCTACGGCCGGCCCACCCCCGGGCGCCCGGCCTATCTGAGCCGACCGGGCAACCGAACGCGCATCCGCGGGCTCTTCCTGGCCGGAGCCGGCGCGCACCCCGGTCCCGGCGTGGCGATGACCGTGATCTCCTCGGGCATCGTGGCCGACCTGATCGGGCGCGCCTGAGCTCCGGCGATGCGGCCGAGCTTTGCCGGATCAGCCGGCGACGGTCGCCGGAGTCTCCACCCCGAGCGCGTCGTAGATCTCGCGCGTGGCCGTGGACCTGTTCAACGTGATGAAGTGCAAGCCGGGAGCGCCCTCGGCCAGGAGCCGCTCGCACAGTTGGGTGGCGACCTCCACCCCGATCGCACGCACGGCCTCGGGGTCGTCTTCGACGGCGAGCAGCCGCTCGGCGAGATCGGCCGGGAAGTCCGCGCCGGACAACTTCGCGAACCGCTCGATCTGACGGACGTTGGTCACCGGCATGATGCCCGGGATGATCGGCTTGTCTCCCCCGGCTGCTGCCACCCGGTCACGCATCCGCAGGTAGTCCTCAGCGTGGAAGAACATCTGGGTGATGGCGTACTCGGCACCGGCGCGGAACTTGCGCACCAGGAAGCGGGCGTCGGTTTCGACATCGGGCGAGCGCGGGTGCTTCTCCGGGAAGGCCGCTACGCCGACGCAGAAGTCGCCGGAGTCCAGGATCAGCCGCACCAGTTCCTCGGCGTACTCCAGGCCCTCCGGGTGCGGCACCCAGTCCGCGCCGGGGTCGCCGGGCGGGTCACCGCGCAGGGCGAGGAAGTTGCAGATACCGGCGTCGGCGTACTGGCCCACGACGTGGCGGAGTTCGGCGACCGAGTGGTTGACCGCGGTCAGGTGGCCCACGGCGGTGAGCGTGGTGTGCCTGGCCAGGCCTTCGGTGACGCGCACCGTGCTCTCGCGGGTGGTTCCCCCGGCGCCGTAGGTGACGGAGACGAACGTCGGCTGCAACCGCTCGAGCTCACGGATGGTCTGCCAGAACGTCGCCTCGCCCTGTTCGGTCTTCGGTGCGAAGAACTCGAAGGAGTACGAGCGCTGGCCGGTTGCCAGCAATTCGCGCACCGTGCGCGGACTGGTCTGGGTCGTCGAGGTCGTCGAAAGCTCCAGAGTCATGGTGGCGAGGGTATCGGGGCCGGCCCGATTCCTGGACAGGCGGTTTCATCCACTGATACGAGACCCCGTTTCACTTGGCACGATTGATCCGTTAGGTTAGTGATACCTAACCACGATATCGAGATTTGGGACGTCCATGTACATCGCGTCGGCAACGGCTCCCCCGCGCCCTGGGGCAGGCTCGGCCCAGTCCCCGCTCGCCGACACCGCACGACGTCTCGACGCGGTCAGCCCGGCTCTCGCTTTCCGCACCGCCGAGCCACTCGGCCCCGGGTGGACGCCGCTGACTGGAATTCGCGACGTCGACGTCCGTGCCTGGCTGGACCGGTTCACCGCGCATGCGTCCGGGCACCGTGTCGTGGCAGCGTCCTACCTCATCCTGCGCCTCACCGGGCGTATCGCCTCCCCTGCCGTCGCCGCAGCGCTGCTGACCGACCGCGGCCTGCCGATGGGCGACGACGCCGCCGTGCATCTGGATGGCGACCAGTTCGATCTGCTGGCACTGCCGTCCGGCGACGTCGAGGTGCTGCCCGGCGATGCGCTGGCCGGCCGGCCGGGCACCGTCGTCATCGACGACCGCGCCGTGCTGGCCGATCGGGTAGCCGGCCGCCTGTTCACGGTCCTGGCACCGGTGATCGAAGGCGTCTCGCGCCACGCTCGTTACAGCACGCGCACCATGTGGAGCGCCGTCGCCGACCGCCTCGCCGGGCCTGCGGTCGTCGCCGCCAACGCCGGCGGGCTCGCCCCGCAGGAGTCGTGGCAGCGCGTCTGGACGATCATGGACCGTCTGGTCACGCACGGAGCCGCCATCCGGCGTCGCCCCCGCGCGCTGGACGTCACGTGGTCCGGCGGCATCAGCGCCGGAACCGTCAAGGGCACCTGCTGCCTCAAGTACATCGAGCATGACCTTCGGCCGCGAGATGCCGCTGACCAGCCGCAGGCGTACTGCGGTGGGTGCCCGTACGTCAGCGACGACGTCCGGGTGGCCAAGCGCCGGGCCGCGCTCGAGGCCCGTTCCGGGTGATCCGTCCGTCCCCCGTTCGTCATCGCCACGTGTGAGGTCGTCTCCATGCGCATCGTCCGCCTGCCCTCCGTCCGCCTGAGCGCTGTCGCCCTCGTTCTCGGTCTCGCCGCTGCCGGCTGCACAAGCGGCGACGACGATGCCGCCGAGACCTCGTCGAGCACGCACACCGTCGAGCACGCGCAAGGGACCACCGAGGTGCCCGACGACCCGCAGCGCATCGCCGTGCTGTGGCGCCCGACGCTGTCGGCGCTGGTCGACCTGGGATTCGATCCGGTGGCCGCCGGAGCCCAGGACCCGTCGGGAGCCGACCTCGCGCCGTTTCTGCCCGACGACTTCGCCGTCGACGAGCTCGAGATCGTCGCGACCACCCGCGACCCCGACATCGAGGCGCTCGCCGTGGCCGAGCCCGACCTGATCCTGTCCGTCGACGTGGCGGGGTTCGCCGAGGCATATGACGACCTGTCGCAGATCGCCCCGACGGTGTCGCTGGAATGGACCGGCACGGGCAGCTGGCGCAGTCACGTCACCGAGCTGGCCGACGCACTGGGGGTGAGCGAGCGTGCGGACGAGATCGTCGCCGAGTACGACCAGCATGTCGAGCAGGTCCGCGCGGCCGTCGGGGATCCGTCAGCCACGTCGGTCTCGCTGGTGCGAGTCCAGGCCGCCGACGTCCTGCGCCTCGAGACGCCGAAGTCGTTCCCCGGGCAGGTGTTCGCCGACGTCGGGTTCGCCCGCCCGGACGGCCAGGTCGAACCGGACCCGGACCGCGACTTCATCGAGATCAGCCTGGAACTGATCCCCGAGGCCGACGGCGACGTGATCTTCACGATGGCCAACGCCGAGAACGACACCGCCCGCGAATCGATCACGTCGTCGGTGCTGTGGCAGAACCTCGACGCAGACCAGCGCGGGCAGGTTCACCACGTCGATTACGACGTGTGGGGCAGCTCGACCTACCGCGGTGCGCATCGGATCCTCGACGACATCGAGGCCGCGCTGGCCGGCTGAGCGGACCGAGGCCGTGGCCGTCCTCGCCGACCGCCTACGCTGACGACCGTGAAGCCTGCCGCCGTGCCATCGCCCGGTCACCCGATCGATACGCTGCTCCCCCGGTTCCAGCACGTCATCGACATGTTCCTGGACCGGCAGCGATCGACGATGAGCGAGATCAGCCCCGACACGCTGCCGTTGTTCGACGCCGCGGTGCAACTGCTCGGCGCAGGCAAGCGGCTGCGCCCGACGTTCTGCTACTGGGGCTGGCGCGCTGCGGGCGGCTCCCCCGACGATGCCGGTGTCATCACCGTCGCCGCGGCGCTGGAGCTGTTCCAGGCCTCTGCCCTGGTGCACGACGACGTCATCGACGACTCCGACACCCGGCGGGGCCAGCCGTCCGTGCACCGGCGCTTCGCCGAACAGCACCGCGCGGCGCGATGGCACGGCTCACCGGAGTCGTTCGGTGCGGCAGCGGCCGTGCTACTCGGTGACCTGCTGCTCGGGTGGAGTGACGAGCTGTTCGGCTCGGCCGAGCTCGGCCCCGACGCGCTGCGGCGCGGACGCGCCGTGTTCGACCTGATGCGTACCGAAGTGGGCAGCGGCCAGTACCTCGACGTCCTCGAGCAGGTCAGCGGCGCCACCCGCACCGTTGGCCACACCGAGCGGGCTCGGCAGGTGATCCGCTTCAAGTCGGCGCGCTACTCCGTCGAGCATCCGTTGATCATCGGCGCCACCGTGGCCGGGCTCGACGATCAGCTGCTCTCGCCGTATCGCCGCTACGGTGCCGCGCTGGGCGAGGCGTTCCAGTTGCGCGACGACATCCTCGGCGTGTTCGGTGATCCGGCCCGCACCGGTAAGCCCGCCGGCGACGACTTGCGCGAGGGCAAGCGCACCGTCCTGGTGGCCTGCGCGCTCGAACGCGCCGACGCCGCACAGACGCGACTGGTGAACCGGCTGCTCGGCGACCCCGGCCTTGACGACGAGGGGGTCGAGCAGCTGCGTGCGGTCCTGGTCGAGACCGAGGCGCTGCGCCGGGTGGAGACCATGGTCGCGCAGCGGGTCACCGATGCCCGCGAGGCGCTCGAGTCCGCGAAGGCCACCGATGACGGCCGCGAGGCGCTGGCGCGGCTGATCGATCTGGCGACCGACCGCACCCGCTGAGCGCCACCACGCACCACGAGGCGTTCTGTCGCATCACCAGGCGTGCATGGGTGGTACGGCAGGCAATTCCGTGGTGAACATGATCATTTGAGGGTCAGGCGCCCATGGCGTGCACGCCGCCGTCGACGTGGACGATCTCGCCGGTGGTCTTGGGGAACCAGTCCGACAGCAAGGCGACCACCGCGCGCGCCGGTGGCTCGGAGTCCGAGAGATCCCACCCGAGCGGGGCGCGCTGATCCCACACGCCTTCGAACTCGTCGAAGCCGGGGATGGAGCGCGCCGCCATCGTCTTCACCGGACCAGCCGAAACCAGGTTGACCCGGATGCCCCTCGGGCCCAGGTACTTGGCCAGATACCGTGCAGTGGCCTCCTCGCCGGCCTTGGCCACACCCATCCAGTCGTAGCCGGGCCAGGCGACTTGGGCGTCGAAGTCCAGCCCCACCACCGAGCCTCCGCCGGACATCAGCGGCAGCGCCGCCATCGTCAACGACTTCAACGAGTACGTCGAGACGTGCACGGCGGTGGCGACGTCTTCGAACGGCGTGTCGAGGAACGCCCCGCCCAGCGCGGTCTGCGGCGCGAACGCGATGGAGTGCACCACGCCGTCCAGGCCGTCGACATACTCGCCCACACGCTCGGCGAGGCTGGCGAGGTGCTCCTCGTTCTGCACGTCGAGCTCGAGGACCGGCGCCTCGTGCGGCAGGCGCTTGACGATCCGCTCCACCAAGCTCATCCGCCCGAAGCCGGTGACCACCACCGTCGCACCCTCGAGCTGAGCGAGCCTGGCCACGTGAAAGCCCAGCGAGGAGTCGGTGAGGACCCCGGCCACCAGGATGCGCTTGCCGTCCAGGATTCCCATCAGTGCCCCATCCCCAATCCACCGTCCACCGGAATGACCGCACCGGTCACGTACGCCGCCTCGTCGCCGGCGACCCAGCGCACCACGCGCGCCACCTCGTCGGCCGAGGCATAGCGGCCCAGCGGGACACCGGCGAGGATCTCAGCGCGGCGCTCCTCACTGAGCTCGTCGGTCATGTCCGACTGCACGAACCCCGGCGCCACCACGTTGGCGGTGATGCCGCGGCTGCCGAGTTCGCGAGCCATCGAGCGCGCCATCCCGATCAGCCCGGCCTTGCTGGCCGCGTAGTTCATCTGCCCGGGCGATCCGAGCATGCCGACCACGCTGGAGATGAACACGACGCGTCCCTTGCGTGCGCGCAGCATGCCGCGAGCAGCTCGCTTGGCGACGCGGAACGCGCCGGTCAGGTTCGTGTCGACGACGTCGGTGAAATCGGACTCCGCCATCCGCAACAGGAGCGTGTCCCGGGTGATGCCGGCATTGGCGACGAGAACCTCGACCGGTCCCTGGGTGGCCTCGACCTCGTCGAAGGCCGCCTCGACCGACGCGGTGTCGGTCACGTCGCACCGCACGCCCGACAGACCCTCCGGAGGTTCGCCACTGCGATACGTGACGGTCACCGCATCGCCGGCCTCGGCGAACGCACGCGCGATCGCCAGGCCGATACCGCGGTTTCCGCCGGTCACCAAAACCGACCGACTCACCTGCGAACTCCTCTCACTCCCGGACCCGCGCCGACGCTACCTGATCGCCCTTCCCCGCTATTTCCCGCCCATCTCCAAGACGACGAGCGGTTCGGGTCTCGGCGTGTCGGCCAGGGTTCGGCCGGGCATCGGCGAGCGAGGAACGAGCGAGTCGCGGACGGGGCCGACACGACGAGACCCGAACCCGAACTCAGGCGTCTTCGAGGCGGAATCCCACCTTCATGCCGACCTGCAGGTGCTCGACATTGCCGTCCACGATCTGGCCGCGGATCTCGGTGACCTCGAACCAGTCGAGGTGCCGGAGCGTCTGCGCCGCCCGGTTGATGCCGTTGCGCACCGCTTCGTCGACGCTCTCGGTGGAGGTCCCGACGATCTCGGTCACCCGGTACGTGCGATTCATGTCTCCTCCTTCGTGCCACGGCGTGCTCGCCGGGTCCACCGGCGTGCCCATGCACGTGATTGTGGCCTACCGTGGAGATGTGAGCGGGACGCACGCGCCGAAAGGCCGTCGCGGCGAGCCGGTGGCCTCGGTGACGACGGCGGCCGAGGGTCGCAGTTCCGATCTCGCCTCGCGCCAACGGCGCTACCTGGTCACGATGGGCGTCAGGCTGGCTTGCCTACCCCTGGCCGTGCTCGTGGACGGCTGGCTGCGCTGGTTCTTCATCATCGGCGCGGTGGTGCTGCCCTACATCGCCGTCGTCATCGCCAACGCGACCCGGCGGCCGTCGGCCGGCACGATCTCACCCGTCACTCCCCCGGTTCGGCCGCAGTTACCGCCCGCGTCCAGAGCGGATGATCGAATCGAACGATGACAGGGCCTTCCAGAAACGTCGGCTCCCGTGCAATACTCCCCATCGCGCGCGTTCCGTATTCCCCCGTCGGTGCGCTGCGTACCGACGACGTCGGGCGGCTTCCCCCGTGGCTGCCCGGCGTCGTCTTCGCCGACTGGTCGGCCGGTCAGCCGCCGATCGCCGACATCGGCCGCGAAGGCTGCAGGAAGCCTGGATCATCAATGCCGTGACCAGCCGCTTTGCCGGCCATGGCGATTTCCCACCGGCGAGCGAGCTCAGCGTCGTCGGCCCCAGCCCGCAGCGCGCCGCGCAGGTCGGATTCCTCGCGGGCGAACAGACAGGTGCGGACTTGGCCCTCGGCGGTCAGCCGGGTGCGGTCGCACGACCCGCAGAACGGCCGCGTCACCGAGGCGATGACACCGACTTTCGCGGGACCGCCGCTGATCAGCCAGGTTTCGGCGGGGGCGCTGCCGCGTTCGACGTCACCGATCGGTGTGAGATCGAACACGGCTTGCAGTGATTCCAGGATCTCGGCCGCGGTGACCATCGCGTCGCGACTCCACCCGTGTTGGGCGTCCAACGGCATCTGCTCGATGAAGCGCAGCTCGTAGCCGTGCTCGAGCGCCCACGCCAGCAGCTCCGGCGCTTCGTCGTCGTTGATGCCCCGCATCAGGACGGCGTTGACCTTCACCGGCTCGAGGCCGGCGTCGCGGGCGGCGGCCAGCCCGGCCAGGACGTCGTCGAGCCGGCGGCGGTGCGTGAGCGTCTCGAACCGGTCGTGGCGGATGGTGTCCAGCGACCCGTTCACCCGGTCGAGCCCGGCCGCAGCCAATTTGTCGGCCACCCGGACCAGGCCGACGGCGTTGGTCGTCAGTGACAGTTCAGGGCGCGGGGTCAGCGCCGCACACCGCGTCACGATGTCCACCAACCCGCGGCGCAGCAGCGGCTCGCCACCGGTGAAGCGAACCTCGCGTACGCCCAGCCGCTCGACGGCCACCCGCACCAGCCGGACGACTTCGTCGTCGGTGAGCACATCCTCGCGGGGCAGCCACGCCAGGCCTTCCTCGGGCATGCAGTACGTGCAGCGCAGGTTGCACCGATCGGTCAACGAGACCCGCAAATCGGTAGCCACGCGTCCGTATCGGTCTACCAGCACCCCTCCAGCCTACGACCCGCACGCAAGATCCGGGGCCCTCAGGACTACGGTCGGCAGTGTGTACAGGTTCCTGGCCAGCAAGCGGTGGCTGGTGCGCACGGTCGCCGGCGTCCTCCTGGTGCTGGTATGCGTGCGGCTGGGACTGTGGCAGCTGGATCGCAATGACGAGCGCGCCGCCCGGAACGCCGTCATCGAAGCCGGCATCGACAGCGCGCCGGTGCCCATCGACGAACTCAACGCGCCCGGCGAGCCGCTCGATACCGACGATCAGTGGCGCAACGCCGTGATCACCGGTCAGTACGACCCCGAGCACGAACTGGCGCTGCGGCTGCGCCCGGTGGACGGGACGCCCGGGGTGCACGCCCTCACCCCGCTGGTCACAGCCGACGGCGACGCGTTCCTGGTCGATCGGGGATTCGTCGCGTCCGAAGGGCGCCCGGACGACGAGGTCGACCTGCCCGACCCGCCATCCGGCACGGTCACCGTGCAGGTCCGGCTGCGTGCCGGCGAGGACGGCGAAGGCGCGGCCCAACGGGCCGGAACCGTGCGCCGAGTCGACACCGCCGCCCTGGCCGAAACGCTGCCCTACCCGCTCTACGGCGCCTGGGGCGAGCGGGTCGAGCAGGACCCGGCGGCCGCCGACGGGCTGCAAGCGGTGCCGCCTCCGGAAGCGGAGTCCGGACCGCATCTGTCGTATGCCGTCCAGTGGTTCATCTTCGCCGTCATGGGCGTTGGCGGTTTCGTCCTGCTGATCCGTGCCGAGGCTCGCGGCCGAGCAGAAGCAGAGGCCGAGGCCGAGGCCAGCACCTCGACCGGCGCCGACGCGCGGGCCCCGACCGGAATGCAGACAGGACCCGATCAGAACCGGTAGACAGGGAGGATGACGGGCCGGATCGAAGACCACGGCATGATCGGCGACCTGCACACGGCCGCACTCGTCGACCGCGACGGCACCATCGACTGGCTGTGCCTGCCCCGCTTCGACTCCCCCGCATGCTTTGCCGCCCTGCTCGGTGACGAGGGCAACGGGTCGTGGCGGATCGCGCCGTCGGGTGCCGGACCGGCCGATCGGCGCCGGTACCGGCCGGACACGCTGATCCTCGAACACGACTGGGACACCCCCACCGGCAGTGTCCGGGTCGTCGACCTGATGCCGCCCAGCTCCGGTCAACACGACGTCGTGCGCATCGTCGAGGGCGTCTCCGGCACGGTCACCATGAGCAGCGAGCTGCGCCTGCGCTTCGATTACGGCCGTTCGGTGCCCTGGGTGCACCGTGACAACGGAATCCTCGTCGGGGTGGCCGGCCCGGACCTGGTGGCGCTGCACTGCGACGTGCCGATCTACGGGCGGGCCCTGGCCACCCATGCAGACTTCACCGTCACCGAGGGCGAGCAGGTCAGCTTCGTCCTGGCGTGGTCGCCGTCGCACGTCGAGCCGGCCACGCCGGTCGATGCTCGGCGGGCCCTGGAGTCCACGGAATCGTTCTGGCACCACTGGGTGGCGCGGTGTACGTACGACGGCCCGTACCGAGAGGCCGTCGTCCGCTCGCTGATCACGCTCAAGGCGTTGACATACGCGCCGACCGGAGGCATCGTCGCCGCGCCCACGACATCGCTGCCCGAGGGTATCGGCGGGGTGCGCAACTGGGACTACCGCTACTGCTGGCTCCGCGATTCCGCTTTCACGCTCGACGCCCTGGTGCGCAGCGGCTACCTGGCCGAGGCGCGTGCCTGGCGCGACTGGCTGCTGCGGGCCATCGGCGGCAGTCCCGACCAGTTGCAGATCATGTACGGCATCGGTGGCGAACGGCGCTTGGCCGAGCACGAGCTCGATTGGCTGAGCGGCTACGAAGACTCCAGTCCGGTGCGCATCGGCAACGCCGCGGCCGAACAGGTCCAGATCGACGTGTACGGCGAGGTGATGGACACCCTCGCCCGCG
>NZ_DAHVSH010000006.1:0-2978 GCF_027324685.1 Haloactinopolyspora sp. | reverse complement strand
GAGGTCACCATTTCCCACAGCGTGTACATGATCGGCTCACGGATGGAAGAAGCGGTTGACTGCGGCCAGCTTTTTCGCGGCCTGAAACATGGTGTCGTTCGGTGAGCACCCGAAGTCCTTCAGCCCGGCGCCCGTCGTGTGGTCAAGCAGATGTGGGAGCGGCGTCCACTCGGGCGCAGGCTCGGCACCCGAGTCGAGCACGCACACATAGCCGCCACTCGGCAGGCTCATCCAGTGGTAGTGGCCGCGCGGGTGGTATTTGGCGAGGTCCGGCGGCTTCGTGAAGGTGTGGTAGGTTTTCATCAGCAGTACACCTTGTTGTGCGAGAGAACGCCGTCCACGTAGTAGACGTGCGGCTCCTCCACCTCGATGCCGACCTTGATGTCCCGGTCGGTGCACAGCTCGAGGCGCGCCACGCTGAGGTAGCAGTTGCGCGCCTCCACGATGGTCTGGAGCTTCAGGTCTCGGGCGTGGATCTGGACGCCGGACGGGTCCATGAAGCGGTGATCGGGCGCGACCTCAAGGATGCGGCCGTCGTTGAACTCGACGCGATACCACTCCGCCCACGGCTCGAAGAGCAGCTGCGTGATTCGGATCGGCCCGTCCGGTGACGAAAGGACATCGCCCGTCGTCAGCTCCTGCGCCTGGCGCATCACGCCGCTCGCCAGTTCAATGAGCTGCGGCCCGCGCAGGCAGCACCCGGACGAGCCGCCGCCGCCGCCGGTGCCACCGCTCGCGGCAGTCCCCACCGGCACCCATCCGAGGTTGAGGCGCGCCTGCAGCTGCGCCTGCCACGCGACGCCGGGGTCTTCGCTCGGATACAGGATTGCCGGCGAACCGACCGCACCGGACTGACCAGTGACGAACGAGATCGCCTGCGCCACTTCGTCCCAGTAGGCAGCCGCGTAATACTTGGTGGAGGCAGCGAGGCCCGTCACGGTGACACTGCCGCTCGTTACGGCGGTCTGAGAGCCGTCCATCCGGTTGAGGTTTCCAGCAGTCCAGCTGATCGTGATGCTGTTGTCGGTCGAGGTGTACGACAGCGTGATCGTGCTGGAGCCCGTGACGATGGAGCCGAGCGGCGAGACCGCGCCGTTGATCGTGGCGATGCGGCGGTAGGTCAGGCCGTCGAAGTGGGTGTAAGGGAAGCGCGCGAATAGGGTGCCGTCCGACACCTCGTTGTCGAGGCCGCGCACTTTGTAGACATTTATGGCGGTAGCGAGTACCTCATTGGAACCGCTCGCGAACTGCGCAACATATGGAATGAAGTAGGCGCAGTTGGCGGGGATGGTGATCTGAGCCCGCACGTACGTCCACGTGTCGGTAGCCGCGAAGGCCGGGCTGAATGGCGCACTCAGCTCCGAGCCACTGCCGTCAAAGCACAGCAACCCCAGAGTCGCGGCGTTGGCGGCGCTTTGCCATAGCCAGCCGACTACCAGATACACGTCCCCAGGAGTGCACGCATAACTCCGCTGGGTGTGCATATTGGAGTGCTGGGGGGCGGTGAAGGCGGCGTACTGCGCATTCGTAAACGGGCCATTTCCGGTTTGGACCTCTGCTCCGCTGAGGGGCACCCAGCCAGCGAACCCATTCAGGAAGTCGCCGTTCTCCACGAGCCCTTCCGCGCCAACGTGCAGGGTTGGAATAGCAAAGCTCGTCCCAGCCGGCACCCCATCCGCATTGTTCGCCGTGGCGAGGGCGCCCTTGTTGAGATGCCCTGACTGGCTGAAGTCGATCAGGGCGCGGTTGTTGCCGTCCACGTACGAGACGGCGTTGCCGCCGGCGATGTTCGTAACAGCGTATCGGCCGCCCCCGTCTGACAGGTACTGAAGAGATTTGTAAAGGTGCCCGCTCTGGCTGAAGTCGATCAGAGCGCGGTTGTTTCCGTCCACGTACGAGACGGCGTTGCCTCCTCCGATGTTCGTGACCGCGTATCGGCCTGCGCCGTCGGGGATATTCGTGAGTGTCTTGTTGGTGTACGGGCGCGAGAAATCGACGCCGCTCGATACCACGACGTTCGTGCTGTCGATGGCCGCGTTCGCCCGCCCCGCGCCTTGCGATATGGTCGCCGCGGCCACCCCGTTGACGTTACTCGTATCGTTCGAGGTATGGGTCGCCGTCACGTCCGCGCCAGCCTCGGCGGGCATCAGATTGGCGATGGGGCTGATCGAGGAGGATGCCACCCCGTTGACGTTGCTGGTGTCGTTCGAGGTATGAGTCGCCGTCACGTCGGCCGACGCCTCTGCGGGCTGCAAACTCTGCACGGTCGCCCCGTCGGTGTAGACGATGGCGGACGCCGAGGTCGAGCCTGCAATCTGCCAGTTCGCATTGGTCGTGCTCGGGGCGCTGTTCGAGTTCTGTACGACGGCGACCCAGTAACTTCCCGAATACGTGACTTCTGCGCCCACCGCATAGGTAGCCGTCGAGGACCACGCGCCGACGAACTCCGAATAGCTCCCCACCGCCTGCCATGCGGAGACGCCAGTAGCGGGCTGCACGTTGGTCGAGTCGGCCAGCGCGACCCAGTAGGTCGGTCCGTAGACCACTTCATCGCCGGTGAGGTAGCTCGCAGCCGATGACCACGCGCCCCGGAAGTTGAACGCGACATTGCCCGCGGTGCGTGAACTTAAGATCTTCGAGTAGAAGCCGTCGGGATTGTTGTCGAGTAGCAGGGGCGCCGAGCCGTTCTGGAAGGACGGCAGCACACTCGGGCGCCCGTAGAACGGTGAGAGCATCAGGCCGTCGAGCCATACGGTCTGACCTGCGCCGCCGGTGAACGTGAACGATAGACCGAAGGCTGCGGAGGTGTCCCCGATCAGGTTCAGCGCATCGTACAGCCGATCCCAGCCGGCCGAGTCTAGCGTCGTCGTGAACGTCGCGGAGTACGCCGTGCCCGCGCTCGTGGTGACCGTGACTTCCCCCGCGACCGCAGCCGTTGCCCGCTGGAAGAAGCTCACCATCCACTGCCAGCCCGGCTG